>CAVFAM010000378.1:0-6207 GCA_963620375.1 Bacteroidaceae bacterium | reverse complement strand
CGCTCCCACACCCTGCCGCACGGATTGTGTGGCGAGCACATAATTGCCGCATGGATTTTGTTTTCGACTATTTTTCGCTCCATATCTTCAAAATCCATTCGCCATACGCCCTTATCATCAAGGACTAAATCACTGCCTACTATATTATAGCCATTGTTTTTGAGGCTCATTGTAAAGCCGATATATGTCGGGCTGTGTACCAGCACGTTGTCACCATTTGAGCAGAATACCCTGAGAGCACTGAGCACACCGCCTATTACTCCGTTTTCATAACCTATGTGTTCTTTGCCAAGTCCTGTTACATTGTTTCTGGTCTCCTGCCACCTGATGATTGAGTCAAAATACTCCTCCCTTGGCTCGAAATAGCCAAAGGCTGGGTGCTTGATACGCTCTGTCATGGCTTCCTGTATGGTTGGAACTACTGGAAAATTCATGTCGGCTACCCACATTGGAATGGCGTCAAAACCTTCCTTGGGAGCGTCTGGGGCGAAGCCATCGCCCTGTCCCAGCATATCTACGGCGATTGCGTCGTGACCTTTTCTTTCTATATGGGATGTAAAATCGTATTTCATTTTGGTCCTCTCTTGTTCGTTTGATATAATTTCGCTGCGCTTCTGCGCTTTGCTTTTTACGTATGATATAATTTCGCTGCGCTTATTATGAGCATTCGTGTTTTGCTTTTTACGTATGATATAATTTCGCTGCGCTTATTATATCATACTCTACTTTTCTTTTGGTTTTTATTTTGTGTGTTTATATTATCTACCCCGACGTGCAAACCCGGGAAACTTTTAGTTTCCCGGGTTGTACGGGCATTCGCCCTATCAAAAATGATAGCCAACAAGCCTCTTGTGCAAGCACATCGGCTTTTTGTCTCTCATTTTTGGCACGTCTCATTGCCTACGCGCATATTTCTGTTTAGTCGCCATGCCACCTCTCAGGTGTCTTTCACTCTTATTTATGGCTAGTACCTTTCTCACTCCATCCGCCAGCTCTGCGTCTATTGCTGGAAGTCTTTCCTCATCTGTCAAATCCTTATGCACCGTTGACTTGCTGATTCCAAATGCCTTTGCTGCCTGGCGCACTGTTGCCTTGTTTTCGATTATGTACTGAGCTACCTCTATAGCTCTCTGTTCAATATAAGTTTTCACAAAAATATCCCCTGCATTTTCTGTTTGTACAGTCTATGCAGGGGATATTTTTTTATTCTCTATTCTACAGAAGTAACCTTATAATCCTGCGCCTCCACAGCATCCTTAAGCACTTCATCTGCCACATCACTTGCCAGTGTCACAACAGCGGTTCCTGCCTCATGGCTTACCACAGCCTCTGTCACACCATCGATTGCCTCAAGAGTCTTCTTTACTCTTGCCTCACAGTGTCCACACATCATTCCTTCAATTTTCATTGTCTTTGTCATTTCTTTTATCTCCTCTCTCTTTACCTGTTTTATTTTTTTATCGTGCTTAGTCTCATATAACTTGAATAAGTTGAGACGAAGCGCATTGGTAACTACACAAAAGCTTGATAAGCTCATGGCTGCTGCGCCAAACATCGGGTTCAGCTTCCAGCCCAGCAGGGAAATATATACGCCTGCTGCAAGCGGTATTCCTATGACATTATAGAAGAATGCCCAGAACAGATTCTCATGTATATTTTTAAGTGTCTGTCGGCTTAACCTGATTGCCGCCGGCACATCTAGCAGTCTGCTCTTCATCAGGACTACATCTGCCGCATCAATCGCCACATCTGTTCCTGCGCCAATTGCAATTCCTGTGTCCGCTCTGGTCAGGGCTGGTGCGTCATTTATTCCATCACCGACCATTGCCACTTTGCCCTGCTTTTGTAATTTTCTTACTACGCTTTCCTTGCCATCTGGCAGAACACCAGCTATTACCTCGTCCACACCAGCCTGGGCTCCGATTGCCTTTGCGGTTTTCTCATTATCACCAGTCAGCATGACTACATGTATGCCCATGCCCTTTAACTGGCTTATGGCTTCCCTGCTGTCCTCCTTGATGGTATCTGCCACTGCTATGATTCCAAGGAGCTTTCCGTCAGCTTCAAAAAACATAGGTGTCTTGCCCTGGTCGGCAAGCTTCTCTGACTGCGCCCTTGTCTCATCTGACACTGCTGCAAACTGCATGATGTATTTTATATTTCCGCCATGCATAGCCTGTCCGTCTACCCTTGCGCTAAGTCCATTTCCCGGCATTGCCGCAAAATCCACAGCATCCATGACATTTATCTGAAGCTCCCTTGCCCTCTCATTTACAGCCTTTGCCAGCGGATGCTCACTCTTTGCCTCAAGGCTTGCCGCAAGTCTTAGGAGTTCATCCTCTGTAGTATCCTTTTCTGGAAAAATATCTGTCACAACCGGCGCTCCGTTTGTTATGGTTCCAGTCTTATCAAGGGCAACAATCTGTGTCCTTCCAGCAACCTCAAGTGAGCTGGCTGTCTTAAACAGGATTCCGTGCTTTGCACCCATTCCATTTCCAACCATTATGGCAACAGGGGTTGCAAGTCCAAGGGCGCATGGGCAGCTTATTACAAGTACTGATATACCTCTGGCAAGGGCAAAGCCTATTGTCTGTCCCACAAGCAGCCATACTATGATAGTCACTACTGCAATCGTGATTACAGCTGGCACAAATATTCCAGACACTTTATCAGCTATTTTTGCAATAGGAGCCTTGGTGGCTGCTGCGTCACTGACCATCTGTATTATCTGGGCAAGTGTTGTGTCCTCTCCGACTCTGGTCGCCTGACACTTGATGTAGCCGGACTGGTTTGTGGTTGCCGCACTGACCTTGTCCCCGGCTGCCTTGTCAACGGGTATGCTCTCACCTGTAAGTGCCGCCTCGTTTACCGCACTGTTTCCTTCTATTATAATGCCATCCACAGGAATATTTTCTCCTGGTCTGACCACAAATATGTCACCAATTCCAACCTCTTCGATTGGCACCTCCACCTCTTCGTTTTGGTCATTGAGCACTACCGCTGTCTTTGGTGCAAGCTTCATAAGGCTTTTTAAGGCATCCGTGGTCTTTCCCTTTGAGTGGGCTTCAAGCATCTTGCCGACTGTAATCAGGGTAAGTATCATGGCTGCCGACTCAAAGTAAAACTCGTGCATATATGACATTACCAGGTCTGCATCGCCCTTTACCTGGGCATCTGTCATGGCAAAAAGTGCATAGACACTGTATAAAAACGATGCTCCTGCACCAAGAGCTACCAGTGTGTCCATATTGGGTGCCCCATGAATCAGGCTCTTAAAGCCACTGATGAAAAACTTCTGGTTTATAACCATTACTGCAACTGTAAGCAATAGCTGTACAAGTCCCATTGCCACATGGTTTCCGTCAAAAAACGCCGGAAGCGGCCAGCCCCACATCATGTGTCCCATTGAAAAATACATGAGTACCACAAGAAAAGCCACTGACACTATAAGTCTCTTTTTAAGCTTCGGTGTCTCCTTATCCTTCAGAGCTTCCTCTGCCTCCCTGTACATATCAGAGCTGCCATGTGTACTGCTGCCCTTTCCTGCATCTGCTTGCGATTTGGCACCCGACTTTTTCTGGGCACCATAGCCTGCATTTTCTACTGCGCTTATTATGTCCTCAGCACTTGCACTTCCCTCAACTCCCATAGAGTTTGTCAAAAGACTCACTGAGCACGATGTAACGCCGGGAACTGCTGAGACAGCCTTCTCAACTCTTGCACTGCAGGCGGCACAGCTCATTCCTGTAACCGTATACTGTTCCATTTTATCACCTTCCTGTTATTAACTCTTGCCTTTACATTAAAGCAAGGCTATCAAATGCAAATCTCAATCTGCTGCAATATTTATGCCGCCTATTTCATCAATTTGCCAAGTGTTGTCACAAGCTCGTCAATCACATCATCATTGCCTTTTCTGATGTCATCAGCGACACAGGTTCTGATGTGGTTAGCCAGCAGCACCTTGTTAAAGCTGTTAAGCGCCGCATTCGCCGCAGAGACCTGAATCATGATGTCAGGACAGTAGCAGTCCTCGTCCAGCATCCTCTTGATGCCTCTTATCTGCCCCTCGATTCTGCTTAACCTGTTGACCAAATCCTTGTATTCCTTTTCGCTTCTGTCTTTTTTCTTGCCAGAGCAGCAACAACAATTGTTTTCTTCCATGTTTATCTCCTGATAGTGTTTGTCTCTCCTAATCGTACCCCTTGGGGGTATCTCTACGATTGGCATTATATACCCTTATGGGGTATATTGCAAGTCTTTTTTTATATTTGTATATTTAGCGTGCCAGGCTTAAAATATTGACCTGAAAATTCTCATGCTGCTCAAACAGCAATCCTGCAAGCTCCTCCACTGATTCTCTCTGCCCACCAGCAATCCAGTCATAGACCACCGCCCGTATTCCCGCCATAAAAAAGACCATATTAAACTTAAGCCTGTAGCTTTCCTTCAAGCCGTTTGCTTTCAGATACTGTCTCATAATCTTCTGGGTCACCAGGGCATTATTTTCCGTTTCAAAATACGCCTTGTAGAAGAGCCTGTTTTCCTGAATGTAATTCAGATACAGCCTGAAGCTCTCCTCAGTTATTGTGTCCGCTTCCACAAAAATAGATACTATATATGCTGATTTTTCATCCTCTATCTGCATGATTAAATCGTTTATGTCATCATAATGGGCATAAAAGGATGGGCGTGAGATTTCTGCCAGTCCGCAGATGTCGCTCACCGATATTTTATTAAAGGGCTTTTTATCCAGTAAATCCATAAAAGCCTGCTGTATTTTCTGCCTTGTAGAAGCTGAGCGGGAATTGCCTGACACATTCATTATCTTTACACTCCTTTGTTTTTTGTAGTGTTTATTTTTCTCATATTGTACTATGCTTTCATTAAATTAACAAATGTAAAGATAATGGAGATTCAAAATGAAAGCAGCATTATATCAAGGTCAGGGAAAAATAGAAATAAGCACTCTGCCAGACCCGGTCTGTACAGATGATGGTGTGATTTTAGAAAACATTTACGCCAGCATATGTGGAACCGACGTGGCAGTATACCAGCACGGCACCGGACTTGGGCACCGCATAACTATCGGTGGTGAGTTCGGTCATGAGGTGGTTTGCAGGATAAAGGAAAAGGGCAAAAACGTGACCGGTCTGTCCGTTGGTGACAGGGTATATCCCTACCCCCGACTGGTAACTGGTGATAAGAGCAGGGCTGGCACAATCGGTGGTTTTTCAGAATATATCAAGTCTCCCCTTACCAGAAATGGAGTGGAGGTCTATAAGCTGAGCGATAAAATATCAGACAGGACTGCTGTGCTGATTGAGCCCTTCACAGTGGGATGCCGTGCCGCAAGGAGAGCTCTCCCAAAGCAGGGTGAAAATGCACTTGTTTTTGGTGCCGGAACTATAGGCATAGGAGCAGCCATTGCCTTAAAGCATTTTGGCTGTGAAAAAGTCATGATATGCGATTACTCCGATTTCAGATTAGGGATTGCCCGTGGACTTGGCTTTGAAGTGTGCAATAACAGTAAGGAGAATCTGAGTCAGAAAGCTCAGAACTATTTCGGTCAGGCTTATGGCTACAAGGGGCAGACATCAGATGCTGACATCTATATAGACGCTGCCGGCTCGGATTCTGTCCTGGACTATTATCAGGATAAGGGCAAGGTGGATTCCCGTCTGGTCATGGTCGCTGTGGGAACCAACGAAAGAAATGTAAATATACTTGGCATGACCTTCGGACAGCTTGCAATCATCGGAAGCGGAGGATATATGCCGGAGGATGTGCAGGATGTCCTCACAATCATGGAAAGTGGCAAATGGGATATCGAGAGCATTATCACTCACGAATATCCCTTTGAAAAGCTGGAAGAAGCCATACAGATGGCTGGAAATACTGATGAGGCACTTAATGTCATAATCCGCTACTAGCTGTAGCTATCGAGCCCCTCCCGGTTCGTCCTCTCAATCAAATCCCTAAGCTCTCTGGCAGACATTCTGAGTGCTCCAAGGCTCATGACTGTCTGCTGCTCCAGCGCATCATTTGTGGCAACAGTGACCTTGTACTTATCCCTGATGTCATGCACCCGCCTCTCGATAAAGGCATCCGCAGTCTCATCCTGTCTGGTGTAAAAGACATCAATTCCGTTAAAGCTCTCCTGCTTTCCTGCATTGCCCTTGACCTTGTAGGCATCAAATACAAGAA
>CAVFAM010000377.1:0-2897 GCA_963620375.1 Bacteroidaceae bacterium | reverse complement strand
AGCATTAAGAAAATCTAATATCCTGCACAAGGAACAAATGATTGCTCAGTCTGACGCAATATTCCAATTTACGTTGTGTAATGTATTTGAGGACACTAATCTTCGGATTGGTATAAAAAATTTATACATATAATATAGCTTCATATAAACAAATGCGTATGAAAACTGAGGTTATATATAAAACTGATGTCATATGTAAAATTAGGCTATGAAAAGGAGTAAATGATGAAAAATAAGAAATTCGATATTACAAATTATGTAGACTTCATCTTAGAAAAGACAAAAGAGGTGCTTGCAATCGACAGCCCTACAGGCTACACAAAAAAGGCAGCAGAGTATGTGATTAACGAGTACAAGAAGCTTGGCTATGACGCAAGGCTTACGGTAAAGGGCGGTGTTCTTGTTGACCTTGGTGGAAAGAAAAAGGATGATGGCATAGTCCTTGCTGCTCATATAGACACACTTGGTGCTATCGTATGCGAGATTAAGGGAAATGGTAATCTCAAGGTTTCTCCTCTTGGAGGCATGAACCCAAACAATGCCGAGGCTGAAAACTGTAGAATTGTGACAAGATTTGATGGTACCTATGAGGGAACCTTCCAGCTCAACAATGCGTCAATCCATGTAAACAAGGACTATAATGATACAAAACGTGGCTATGGCGAGATGGAGGTTGTCCTTGATGAGAAGGTAAGCTCAAAGGAGGACACAGAAAAGCTTGGCATCATGGTTGGAGATATTGTCTGCTTTGACCCTAGAACAACTATTACAGAGAGTGGCTACATCAAGAGCCGTTTCCTTGATGATAAGTTATCTGTAGGAATATTATTAGGCTATGCAAAATACCTTAAGGATGAGGGCATTGAGCTTGAACACCAGATGTATCACTACATCACAGTATATGAGGAAGTAGGACATGGTGGAGCTGCATCCATCCCAGAGGGTGTAAAGGAAGTAATCTCAGTAGATATGGGCTGTGTAGGAGATGGCTTAAACTGTACAGAGCGCCAGGTATCAATCTGTGCCAAGGACTCAGCAGGACCATACAACTATGACGTGGTAACAAATATGATAAAAGCAGCCAAAGACAATGACATCGATTTCGCAGTGGACGTATACCCATTCTACGGCTCAGACGTGGATGTAGCCCTTGGAGCAGGCTATGATATCCGCCACGGACTCATCGGTTCAGGCGTATACGCATCCCACGGCTATGAGCGCAGCCACCGTGATGGAGTGGAGAATACATTGAAGCTTCTTATAAACTATTGCAATTAGTTTAAAGGTTTTAAAGATATATTTTAAACACTAAAGTAGGGAAGCGTATATCCCCGCCCCCTCTTAAGAAATTCATAAGAAATAATTCCACTGTTTTTAATTGCATAACTATTTTGATATGCTACACTAGGTGTATCAAATTAAATAATACACCCAGAACCTGCTGGGTGTATTTTTACAAGGAGGAATCCTATGATACAGCTAAACTTCAGAGATTCAAAACCTATATATGAACAGGTGGAGGATGGAATCAGAAAGCTTGTTGTGAATAATCTCATAGCTGCGGATGAAAAGCTTCCATCAGTCAGAGAGCTGGCATCCAAGTATGCACTCAATCCCAACACGATTTCAAGAGCCTACAGGGAGCTTGAGGAGCAGGGATATATTTACACCTTAAATGGCAAGGGTACCTTTGTGGCAGCCAATGAGAGGGTAAATGATGTGCGCAAGGAAGAGCTGTTGCAGCAGTTTGATGAGCTTGTGAAGGAATTATCATTTTTGATGGTGCCTGAGGAACAGCTTATTGAGCGGGTCAGCAATGTGAAAATGGTTATGGAAAGGGGAATAGAGGAATGATACAGGTCAATAATGTTGTCAAGGCGTTTGATGGATTTAGGGCATTAGATGGCGTCAATATGAATGTAAACAGAGGCGATATATATGGTCTTGTAGGACCAAATGGTGCAGGAAAATCCACACTGATAAGACATCTGACAGGTGTGTACAGACAGGATGCAGGAGAAATCTTTATCGACGGCGTGCCAGTCTATGAGAACAGGGAAATCAAGGATAAAATAGCATATATTCCAGATGATTTATTTTATTACATGCAGGCAGACACCCTGGATATGATGAAATTCTATAAGGGCATATATTCAAACTTTGATGAGAATATGTTCTATCGTATGCAGGAATTTTTCCCAAATATTGACGTAAAGCGGAATATAAGGCGTCTGTCAAAGGGAATGCAGAAGCAGGTGGCTTTCTGGCTCACCATATGCTGCAAGCCTGAGCTTATGGTTCTTGATGAGCCGGTGGACGGACTGGATCCCGTTATGAGAAGACAGATATGGACAATACTCATGTCAGAGGTGGAGGATAAAAAGATGACAGTGCTTGTATCCTCACACAATTTACGAGTGCTTGAGGATGTCTGCGACCATGTAGGAATTATGAACAAGGGAAAGGTCATTATAGAGCGCTCCCTCTCAGAGCTGCAGGGAAATATATCAAAGATACAGGTCGCATGTCCTGTGGGTATGCCAAAGCTTCCACCAGAGTACAAGGTGCTTCATATGTCTAATACCGGAAGAGTATACACCATGATTGTAAAGGGCAATCCGAAGGAAATCGTACAGGCGATAGAGACAGATCAGGGAAGACCTATGGTAGTAGATGCACTTCCACTTACATTGGAAGAAATATTTATTTATGAAATGGGAGGGGAAGACTATGAAGTCAAAGACATCTTGTTCTAAGAAAGGGCATATAATCAACAAAACAATTTTAGGTAAAAATATCACGTTATTCTGGCCAATCTGGGTCATATATATGTTGTTCTGGCTTCTGGTCATACCTGCCAATCTGGCTATGTTTTTTTCGATAGACCAGAATAATAT
>CAVFAM010000376.1:0-5185 GCA_963620375.1 Bacteroidaceae bacterium | reverse complement strand
CTTTCCTAAAACACACAGCAATCTTGAAAATGATTTGCCATATGATATAATGAGTGCAGAGCACGACGAACGCACACGTAAAACTACTGATAAGGAGTCAAGGCTACATGATTAAGGACAAACAATTATTTGACAACGTAAAGGAATGTAAATCCTGTAAGAGACCTCTTCCAACTGACTATGC
The DNA here is from genome assembly GCA_963620375.1 of Bacteroidaceae bacterium. GTDB lineage: Bacteria > Bacillota > Clostridia > Lachnospirales > Lachnospiraceae > Roseburia. The sequence continues at coordinate 5,001 of CAVFAM010000376.1, read as the reverse complement.
AGATGACTTATGTCCACACTGCAAGGAAATTCAGCTGTTCCATAACGTCAAGGATTATATTCGTGCAAACGATGTAAATGAATATGAGGTTGCAGAGCATTTTCAGATTCCACTCCGTCAGGTAAAGGAATGGATTAAAGAAGGTCGAATCGAATATAAAGACATCAACACCAGCTCATCAATCGTTGGCATGCGCTGCCAGCATTGTGGTGCCCCTGTCACCTTCGGCACACTCTGTCCTAAATGCCTTAAATTATATAATGGAAACAGAGTCTATGATACTTCACACTCTGAATCCATTAATCATGATAACAAGATGAGATATCTTGATGACTAAGCCTGTCTTCTGACAACCTTTGACCTGTATTTCTTTGATACTTCATCAAGATATTTATCATCTAACTCAGCCTTAATAATTGTTGTTCCATCTTGATTTCTCACAACGATATCATAGTATGGAACATTTTTTTCGCCAGAAGTATAGTCCTTAATCTTGGCACTTCCGTCATTCTCAAAGTTGTATACACTTCTGTCACCGGCAGGAGCTATTGTGACAACCTCTTCGATATTATATACTCCGATTCTTTTTCTACGGCTCTTATTCATGATTTTTGCAAATCTAAGCTCGCCATCAAAGTATGAGCACTCAAATTCCTTGTTCGCCTTAAGGAAAAAGCAATACCAGATTACAGCAAACAGTACGCCTGGCAGAAACAGGAGTAAAGCTCCCATCACAGTGAGGATAAAGCTTGCAAATGCAAGTGCCAGAAAAATCCATCCAATCACAGTCTTAACTATACCTTTTTTTCTCTCTGTAAGTACAAAAACTTCCATTTTTTCTCTCCTTAGTTCACGGATTTGTGTTTGTAACACTCTTAATATAATAACAGATTTTTCCTAATCCGTATAGATTTTTTAAAAGTATTGAGCTACAATTATGGCATAATGTTTCGTTTATTTTCGGAGGGCTTATGAATTATCATTTTAACCATGAATCTCTTACAGATTTTGACAGTAATATAAGAAAGGAATGGGCTGTCACAAACGGCATCGGCGGCTATGCCGGAAGCTCAATTATCGGCGCCCACAACAGGACTCACCAGGGCTATCTGATTGCAAGCTTTCATCCGCCTGTGTCAAGATATATGGTGTTTTCCAAGACCAATGAGAGCTTTAGCCAGGGAGAAAACACCTATGACCTGACTACCGCCATGCACTTAAACCACAAGCTTGCAGAGGGGCAGAAATATCTGCAGGGCTTTGACTATGACGGCACAGTCTGCTTCAGCTACAGTGCAGGAGAATTATCCTTCAAAAAATATATAAGCTTAATGCCAGATGAAAATGTATCTGCTGTGGCATATGAATTTGACAATTCAGGTGAGGAGGTTCAGTTTAATATCACCCCACTTATGAATTTCAGGGAGCACAGCACAAGCAGCACCCCTGACACTTTAAATTTTAAGGTAAATTCATACGACAGATATTTCTCACTCTCCCCTGAGAAAGAGCCTGATATCATAATTAATCTGGCTTTCAGCAGAGGTCGTCTTGTGGAGCGCAGGGAAAAATATGACATAAACATGCAGCTTCAGACAGAGGTGGATAACGAGGTAGACGGACTGGACTGCCATTTCACACCATATGACATAGTCTTTACCATTCCAGCCAGGAGCAAGATGCGCTGTTCTATCCTTTGCGAGGCAGGATATGTCTCTGATATTAACACTGATTTAAGCGATAGCTCTTCAAAGGATAAGGGTAATACAGACAGCAGGCAAAATCAAAACTGCCATAACAAAAAATTATCAATCAGTGACATAACCGATGATTCTGCATTCAAAATCAGAAAAATGCAGCTTGATTCAATAGACAAGCTTATTAAAAAGGCTGGCTATAAGGACGAATTCGCAAACCAGCTCACAATGGCAGCAAATCAGTTCCTTGCCTACCGCCAGTCAACAGGCTATAAGACTATACTTGCAGGGCTTCCATGGTTTACAGACTGGGGACGTGACACCATGATTGCATACACAGGACTCACACTGTGTACCGGACGCTTTGATGATGCAGGAGACATACTTCTGACCTTTGCCCAGTATGCAAGGGACGGCATCATACCTAATATGTTTCCTGACGACGGACAGGAACCGCTCTACAACACAGCAGATGCCTCCCTCTGGTATTTCTATGCAGTGTACAAGTATCTGACCTATGTAAACACAGATGAGGCATACAGCTTTGTAAGAGAAAAAATATATCCTGTCCTTGTGGATATTATATCTGCTTACAGGAACGGAACCGACTTCTCCATTTTTATGGATGAGGAGGGACTAATGCACGCAGGAAGCAATCTGGATCAGGTCACATGGATGGATGTCCGTGTGGGCGAGTGGGTGCCTACTCCACGCCACGGCTGTCCTGTGGAGATAAACGCCCTGTGGTACAATGCCCTCAGGGTTATGGGACTTCTCGCTGGCAGATTCGGTGATGACAGCAGATATTATGCCGACATGGCAGAGAAGACAAAGACTGCTTTTAATGCTAAATTCTGGAATGAAGATGCCGGATGTCTCTATGATGTGGTGGCAGATGAACCTGACCCAACCATAAGACCCAACCAGATATATGCTGTCTCTCTTCCTTTTACAATGCTCTCCCATGAAAAGGAAGCCTCTATTGTAAAGGTTGTACAGAACAAGCTCTATGTGGGCTGTGGACTGCGTTCTCTCGACCCTGACCACAAGGACTATCATCCGATTTACCTTGGAGCATTATCAAAGAGGGATGCCGCCTACCACCAGGGTACAGCCTGGGGATTTTTGCTAGGTGGCTTTATCACAGCCTATGTCAAGGTACATAATGCCAGCCCTGCCACAGCAAAAGAAGCCTTAGAGCTGCTTGCCCCTGTCAAAAAGCATCTGTGGGAAAACTGCATAGGCTCTATATGTGAAATATTTGATGGTGACGCTCCTCATTTTGGACGAGGCTGCTATGCTCAGGCATGGAGCGTTGGTGAGGTGCTGCGCTGCTATGCGGAGGATGTTATGCCATTAACAAAACCTAATTTATAAATTTGAGAAAGTGACTTGACACCACATGCCAAGTCCTGTAAAATCTTATTTGTTGCTGAAAGGCACATGCCCAGTTAGCTCAGTTGGTAGAGCAACGGACTGAAAATCCGTGTGTCTCTGGTTCGATTCCGGAACTGGGCATTAAATAAGGCTGACTGATATATGGGTGGTAGCTCTGCGGTGGAGCTATTGCCTGTTTTTTATATATCAAAATTAACTACTTGTTTATCACCACAAATTTTAGTAATAATACCATCCTCAATTAAAAATGCCTCTCCACAAATTATTGCAGATTCATCCAACTCTAATATGTGTGTTCCATCGCACAACGCATATATTTTTCGTTTTTTTGTTTCCTCTAACAAATGTTTTCGTTGATATATCTGCATATCATCAAATTCAGTTGTATCTAAAATAAAATGTGGTTCAATATTGATTTTGCTCAATCCAAGACCCTCAAAATAAATAGGTTCTGATAAAGCTCCCTCTTCCGGACTATTATAAACTGATTCTGCCATATTTAAAGCTCCTGCGCTTTGTCCTATAATTATTCCTTCAAAATCACGTAATAGTTCTTTTAAATTAATATCATGAAAAAATTTATTCTGTTTATATGTTTCTCCACCACCTAAAAATATAACATTTGATTCTTTTATATATTCAATAGTATTTTTTCTTGTCCTATCATCTAATATAAAGTAGTTAGAAAAAGATACACCCGATAATTTTAATCCTTGAAAAATCAGGGTTGCATAATTATCTGCTTTTTCAATGTCATATGGATTAGCTGCAATAAATAATATTCCATTTGTATTATCCATTAATCTCTTAATTTGATTAACAAGTCCATTCGTATTATCTATTTCATTTGCAATTTTTTTGCCATCAGTTTTATGATAATGTTTTGTATTACTTGTAAAAAATAATTTTTTCATATTCTCTTAACTCCTTTATACCAAACTATTGCGCTAAATCAGTCTTAATGTTACTATACTACCAAAGCATAATGTTTTGGGTTATACTTGCAGTATAACAAGAACTTAAATTTAATTTCAATGCCTATGGCATACAAATCTAAAACATGTAAATGAATATACGATTCAGAAATTCATGCTTTTAATCACAATCTTACAATTTAATACGGAGTTTGCAAACACATTATAGTACTAGGAGGGGAAATTTACGTTAGCAAAAGAAAAATTAAAACAGGATTCGGCAGAGAAAAGCTACTGGCGAAGCAATGAAGAATTTGCAGACTTGTTTAACGCATATTTATATGGTGGCAAACAGGTCATTATAGCAGACCAGCTGGTGGAAGTGGACACCGACACATCAGGTATTGTAGAAATAAATGATGTAAAGGAAAGTGTCAAAGGTTCAAGGGATATCATAAAGATTGCAAAGGAATATAATGGCATAGAGTATGCACTTCTTGCAATCGAAAATCAGGAAGGTGTGCATTATGCTATGCCAGTCCGGGTGATGGGCTATGACCACTACACTTACAACAAGCAGTATCAGGACAGGAAAAAGTATTATAAGGATAACAATATCAAGCTCACTGGGGATGAATTTATCTCTGGCATACGAAAGAATGACAGATTTATACCAGTATTCACCCTGGTTCTCTACTATGGTGAGGAGGAATGGGATGGTCCCAGATGTCTGCATGATATGCTGGATATTCCTGACGAAATGAAAAGCCACATTAATAACTACAATATAAATGTGGTTGAAATCAAGAAAAACAACTTAAATTTGCAAAATAAGAATAATATTGACTTGTTTAAAGTAATGTCTATAGTATATGATATGAATAGAGACAGGCAGGAACGAAAACAACTGCTTTTCCAATATGAAACAAATCAACCGATAGATGATAGTGTAATTGATGTTGTAGCATCTATCACAAAGATGAATATAAATT
>CAVFAM010000375.1:15555-21969 GCA_963620375.1 Bacteroidaceae bacterium | reverse complement strand
CTTCTGGAATATCATGTAAAGCATCTGACAGCTCCTTCTGGGCAGCCTTGTCTTCCTTTGGCACCATAAGTACATAGGTGTCGCTTTTTCCAAATATATCCTGAATGGCATTTGTGTCTGCTCCAAGCTTGGTACTGGCTCCAAAAATCTTTGAAGCACCATAATTGAAGCTGTTAGCGTTTGAAGCCAGATAGGATGGAACCATTACCACAAAGAAAATGATTACCATAGGAAACATTATTTTCTGTACAAAGCCGCCAAACCTTTTGAAGCCCGGAAGCAGTGGTTTGTGCTCAAACTTATCAATCCATCTGACTGTTGATAAGATGAGAACCGGCATGAATACAAATACTGTAATCAGGCTGATTGCAATTCCCTTTGCAAGGGCACGGCCTAAGTCTGGTCCAATCTGGAACTGCATAAGGCACAGTGCCAGGAAACCGATAACTGTTGTCAGACCACTTGACAAAATAGAAGAAGTCGATAGAGTCAGGGCTTCAATCATTGCGTCCTTATTGTTGTCGTTGCGCTGTCTGCACTCGGTAAATCTGTGCAGGAGGAATACTGAGTAGTCCAGAGATACAGCAAGCTGCAATATGTTTCCTGCCGCATTGGTTACAAAGGATATTTCACCAAATATCAGGTTGGAGCCGGCATTTATGATAACTGCAATGCCAAGCCCTATCATGACAATGATTGGTTCTATCCATGAGCTTGTGGTGATGGCAAGCACGATAACTACAAAAAGTACAGCAAAAGCAGCGATTTTTGAAATCTCCTTTATAGTGCTCTGGGTTGCTGTTGCAGTTGATACGGCACTGCCTGTCATGGCATTGTCCTCACCGATTAAGTCCCTGATTGAGTTGACAGCACTTATCCTCTTGTCGGCTTCTATTGTCACTGTAAAGAGGGCATTGCCGTCCTTGTAGTAGTCCTCAACCACTGCCTGATCCATGGTCTCAAGAGGCACATCAACGGACTGGGCATCATCCAGCCAGGTGACGTCTGTGACACCGTCTATTGCCTCGATTTCTGACTTGTATTCCAGAGCCTCCGGTATAGTCACATCCTTTACCATAACTCTGGCATTTGGGATTCCACCGCCGAACTCTTTATCCATCAGGTCAAGGGCAACAGTAGATGAGCTGTCCTCCGGCAGATAGTCATTCATATCATAGTCGACAGATACTGCCTGCCTGCAGAAGGCGCATATGATAAATAGAATGACGAAAACTGTAATAATTAGTCTGGGATGATTTACAATTTTAGTGTAGAATTTTTTCATTCTCTTAGTTCTCCTTTCTCTTCATTGATTAATGTTCCATTTAATGTATAGTGTGATAGTCCACTGGTCAGGTGCAGGCAGATGCTGTCAGCTTCCATTTTTCCATCTGCCACATATTCGACTGAACGTATGGGGGTGGTCAGGAGACCTTTAAAGCGCATCGTGCCATCAGCTGTCATTGAGCCTTCGACCTTTTCTGTTTTTCCCAGCAGCTCAAGCTGACCGGAAACTTTACTATCATATATGTGAAGTCTCAGGAAGCCATTTCGTATTCCTAAGGGCACCCTGACGCTTACACGGTAGCTTTTATTTATGCAGCTTTTATCCATGTCATTACCTCCTTGCAGAAACTAGAATATAGGCTTTAAGGTACACATTCCATGGTCAAAAAGCATGGATTTGTGTAAATACGGACAAATGATACACATTTGATGGGCAAATCTGAGTATGGGGACTTTAATATTTTGATGGTCAACTGTATAATAAAGAAGTCATATATCATATGAGATGGAAGGAGAAGTGCAGGATGACACACGAGGAGACAGCACTGAGGACAAAAAAAGCCATATGTGAAGCTCTTAAGGAGCTGATGCGGGAGAAGCCTTTTTCTAAAATTACAATAAGTGAGCTGATTAGAAAATGTGATATTAACCGCAAAACCTTTTATTATCATTTTGAGGATATTTATGACCTGCTCAGGTGGATGCTGGAGCAGGAGACAGTGGAGGTGGTGAAGAATTTTGACCTCCTTGTTGACTATCAGGATGCCTTTATATTTGTGTTTAACTATGTGGAGGAGAATGCTTATGTCTTAAACTGCATATACGACTCAGTGGGAAGGGATGAGCTGAAAAGGTTCCTCTACAAGGATTTTACCGGAATTATCGAGAAGCTCATGCAGGATATAGAGAGCCGGCTTGAGCTGGAAATACCAGCAGGCTTCAGGCGTTTCCTGTGTGATTTTTATACAGAAGCGGTGGCAGGAATGCTCATTAATGTATTCCAGCACCCTGATTTGTATACAAAAGACCAGCTCATCGAATATTTTGGGGCAATAGTACACAATTCTATACCAGAGATTATTAAATCTTACAAATAAGGCTACCTTTATGGTCAATTATATGGTAATATTGTACTATACTGTATACATACGAAAGGGAGAGTAAGTATGAAGAAGAAATGGATAGCATCTGTTCTGGCAGCAACAATGGGTGTGTCACTGCTTTCAGGCTGTGGCAGCGCAGCAGGGGACGCAAGTGTGGCATCTACAGAGGCTGACAGTTCAGCAGCACAAGGAAGTGACGGAACAGTAACACTTAAGGTATGGTCAGAGGAGAGCAATTTTGACCTGATGAACCAGATGATTGAGAGCTTCAAGCAGGAGTACGCAGGACAGGCGAACTTTGATATTACACTTGAAGAGTCTGCGGATTCTGAGGCAAAGAATAATGTCCTGGGTGATGTTCACAATGCGGCGGATGTATTTCCGATGGCAGATGACCAGATAACAGGACTTGTTGCAGGAGGAGCCTTATATCCTGTACCAAATGCAGATGATGTAAGGGCTGCAAATGACGAGGGAGCCGTTGATGCGGCAACAGTAAATGATGTGCTCTACGCATATCCTATGACTGCTGATAATGGCTACTTTATGTATTATGACAAGAATTATTTTACAGATGAGGATGTACAGACTCTGGATGGCATGCTTGCAGTTGCAGCAGCAAATGGCAAGAAGCTGACCATGGACTGGAGCTCAGGCTGGTATATGTATGCGTTTTTCGGCAACACAGGTCTTGAGTTTGGCGTGAATGATGATGGTGTAACAAACCATTGTAACTGGAATGCTACAGATACAGTCATAAAGGGTGTTGATATAGCCCAGTCTATGCTTGCAGTTGCAGCAAATCCTGGATTTATGAATGCAGGAGACTCAGACTTTCTGGCAGGCGCAGAGGATGGCAGTGTAATTGCCGGAGTCAGCGGAGCCTGGAACGCAGCAACCATGAAGCAGATATGGGGCGATGATTACGGTGCAGTAAAGATGCCTACATACACCTGTAATGGTGAGCAGGTACAGATGGCATCCTTCAAGGGATATAAATACATGGGAGTAAATGCGTATTCCGCATACCCTGAGTGGGCTGCAAAATTAGCAGACTGGTTCACAAACGAGCAGAACCAGACCCTGCGTTTTGAGGTTAACAATCAGGGACCTTCAAACACAGTGGCTGCATCATCTGACGCAGTATCACAGGTTCCTGCACTTATAGCAGTTATGGATCAGGCACAGTATGGTACTTTACAGCGAGTAGGAAACAGCTACTGGGATGCAATGAGCACATTTGGTGACACAATGGCAAACGGCAATCCGAAGGGGCTGGAATTGCAGGAAATAATGGATACACTGGTTGAAGGCATCACGCAGTCAGCGGCTAACTAGGGGAGGAATACAGGATGAAAAAGAAAATAAGTACTAAAGTGATAGTAATGATTCCGGTATTTATTCTCGGAATTGTGAGTGTTATATCAAACATCTGGGCGCTGGCAAGTCTTAAAAACGTAAACAGTGTAGCTACAACTATTGCAGGCGAGTCAATGACCAGTGTCAGTGAGCTGGCAAGCATTGAGCAGTCTACAATGGAAATCCATAATCTGGGCTTGTCACATATCGTAGCCACAGACTTAAATACAATGATTAGTGTTGTAGAAAATATAAGGTCTGAGGAAGCAAGCCTTGAGGAGCAGCTTGAGAACTACAAGGTATATGTGGATGAGGACACCCAGGCAGATTACAAGACAATCTGTGAGAACTACGAGAACTTAAAGTATGAATGTGCTAACCTGATGGCATATAGTGCAGCCGGAGACAATGAGGCAGCCTATGCCCTTGCCAATGGAGACGTATCTACATATGCAGATGCGATAGAAGCTTCTATTAACACTATAAAAGACAAGGTAAATGCAAACGCAGATGCTGAGAAAACAAACCTTGAGACAACATATGCAGCTTCAGTCACAACAAGTACAGTAACAATCATTATAAGCGTGGTTGCCCTCGCTCTGGCATCAGTGCTTGTACTCAAGATGGTTATCAGACCTCTTTCTGTTACCCAGAAGGAGATTAGCGGTATTATTGAGAATATCGATAACAAGCAGGGAGATTTGACACAGCGAGTATCTATAGCTGACAACAAGGAGATTGATGAGGTCGGTCATGGCATCAATATCTTCATGAGCAAGCTGCAGGCAATATTCAAGATTATTATCAGCAATTCCAACAAGATGGAAGCTGTTGTAAATGAGGTAAGACAGAGCGTACAGACCAGTAACGGAAGTGTTTCTGACCTGTCAGCCCTTACAGAAGAGCTTTCAGCTACAATGCAGGATATTGCAGAAAATGCCTCAGTAATCAACAGCAATACAGAGTCGGTAGCAAACGAGGTTAATGATATTGCTGACAAGACAACTGAGATTAACGAGCAGACTAGAGAGATGAAGAACCACGCTCTTGCAATGGAGACAGCAGCCAAGGCAAATATGGATTCTACAGGCCAGAAGGTAAGCGAAATCCTTACAGTGCTTGAGAAGGCTATTGAGGACAGTAACAGTGTAAACCAGGTTAATACTCTTACCAATGACATCTTAAATATTGCAAGCCAGACCAACCTGCTTGCCTTAAACGCATCTATTGAGGCAGCCAGAGCAGGAGAGGCAGGAAGAGGCTTCGCAGTTGTAGCAACAGAAATCAGCCAGCTTGCCGCAGCCAGTCAGGAAGCAGCAAACAACATCCAGCATATTAACGGCATCGTTATCAATGCAGTACATAATCTTGCTGACAATGCAAATGACCTGGTTGGCTACATGAATGAGTCAATCCTTCCAGAGTTCGAGAAATTCGTTGAAGCTGGTGGGGAGTACAGGGACAAGGCATCTAATATTGAGCTTTCTATGAGCGAGTTCGAGGAAAAGACAGACTTACTCAAGAAGTCAATGGATGAGATTGCAGATTCTATCAATACAATTTCACATGCTATTGATGAGGGTGTAAATGGTGTCGTATCTGCCGCAGACAGTACACAGGTACTGGTTGCAGATATGGATAATATCTCAAAGCGTATGGATGAAAACTATGAGATAGCTGGCGATTTGAAGAAAGAGACAGCTATATTCATCAAGCTTTAAATCAATATATTGCACTTAAAAGGGACTATGCGTAAGCATGGTTCTTTTTTAGTGCTTATTTTTTCTGCCATAATATCGGGTGGTTTCTTCAATATTCGAGGGGCTTAATTGCTATATATAACTACATCTGTAATTGGTGAGGAGCAAAAATGGACGTTTTATTTACAGGAAACTTAAAGTTAGCCTCAGAATATTTCTACAGGAAATTCGATAAGGAATACCGCTGTGCAGCCTATAGCGAGGACGACGATAACATCAGGCAGGTATTTGCAGCCTACAATTTTGAGACAGTTGTCTACTTTTCCTATGCTATAGACGGGGAGAGAAAGATATTTGATGAGCTTGAAAAGCTGGAGAATGTACTGCATCTGAGCAGGCAGCACAAGGTCAGGTATTTTGTATACATAACCAGTAACGAGATGCCTGCCGGGGAGTCCGGGGCGGACATAAATGAGAGCCACTATATACTGAGGGGAGCCTGTGAGCAGCTGTGCAAATCCTTTGCGGCTGAGAGCCAGATAAGTATAGACATACTTAAGCTGCCCTATATTTATCAGGCAGGGGATGGAAAATGCAGCCTGTACAGGTGGTTTGAGCAGGCTGTAGAAAAGGGGAAGCTGTGCTTTCCAGCAAATCCAGACAGGACGACAGACTTTTTATGTGACGAGGATTTAGGAGAGCTGCTAAACAGGATGATGGATGATTCCGGGGAAGAAAAGCTCCGTATTATGGAAATAGATGGTGGAAACGGCATTGATTTTTCGGGGCTTGCAGGTCTCTTTAAGACGGTTGAGCCTGAGCTTGAAGTGACATATGCTGACAATTCAGCCTGCGTGCCGGTATGCACCAGTGATGATACTGCCCGCAGGAAATACGGCTGGTTTCCCTGCCATAAGCTGGATGAGGATATGCTCAGATATGCAGACAGCTGCCGCCGTAATCAG
>CAVFAM010000375.1:0-15522 GCA_963620375.1 Bacteroidaceae bacterium | reverse complement strand
GAGAGAACTTACATCAGGGGCAGCAGAAGAGAAAAATTCAAGAGGATAAGTAATAGGGTGTATGTGGCAATAGAGCTTATAGTGACTTTTATTGTGGCAGAGGCATTAAACCATATAGTAAGGGATAACAGTGTACTTGGATTTATAGATTTCAGACTAATCGGCATAGTGGTGATGGGCACTGTAAACGGACTTAAGGCAGGTGTGGCAGCTGCTGTTTTGTCATGCGCAGGCTATGCTGCGTCCAGTGCCAGACATACACCATGGCAGATACTGTTTTATAATATCCAGAACTGGCTGCCCTTTGCCTGCTATTTTCTCCTTGGCTCCATATGCGGCTATACCAGGGATAAGCATAATGATGCAGTGGCATATGCCAGGGAGGAATACGGCATACTGGAGGACAAATATATCTTCCTGAATGATTTGTATACGAATGTGCTTCAAAGCAAGGAGGCATTTAACAGCCAGATTATAGGCTACAGGGATAGCTTTGGAAAGATATACTCGGTGGTTAAGAAGCTGGATGCAAAGCTTCCGGAGGAGGTATTTTACGAGGCGGTAAATGTACTGGAGGAGACACTCAACAATTATTATGCAGCCATATACAGTGTTGACAAAAGTGTGGTATTTGCAAGGCAGAATGTCTGCTCAGGCAGCTGTCTGGGCATGCTACCCAAGTCTATGAAGCTTACAGATTATCCCAGACTTCTGGAGAGCTTTGTGGACAGGGAGACCTTTGTAAACAGGGAGGCTCTTTCTGGTTATCCGGCATATGCAGCTCCTGTTCTAAGGGATGATAAGCTTGTGGGAATAATTATGCTTATGAAAGCCGACTATACAGATATGAATATGGAGTATCTGAATAAATTCCGCATAATCACAGACCTGATTAAGGATTCCCTGATCAGGGCTATGGAATACAACGAAGCAAATATGAATATATTGCAGGATACGAGAATACTTGGAGCAGACCAGTTTGCCCAGGTGCTTGAGCTGAAGAGGCAGATGAAAAAGAAAAAGTACCTGAATTATTCCCTGCTTAAAATCAATAAGGGGGATAAGCGGTTAAAGGAACTAAATGATATTGTCTGCAAAATAGTGAGGGAAAATGATGTCCTGGGACTGGATAAAGACAGCAGCCTTTATCTGCTTCTCTCACAGTCAGGCAGGGATGATGTGGATATAGTAGCAGAGAGAATGAGAAGCAATGGAATTACATTTACTGTAGTAGAGGCATAGGGTATGGGTATTTTATTTATTCTGATACATGGCATAGTGTGTGTGACTGTGTTTTTGCTTATGAGGACAGGGAGGCTTAAGTCACAGTCTGCGGTGCTTACAGCGGTGATTTTTGTCCCTGTATGTGGTCTGGTAATCCTCTATATAGAGGAGTGCAGGGAAAGAAAGCTCCTTAATATAAGCAGGCAGCTGGGGCTTGAGTCCTTTAAGATATCGGATGTGCGCTATAAGCGGATAGAGGTGGATGATGACTCAGATAAGGACATAACTGTTCCCCTGGAGGAGGCAATATCAGTGAATGATGCCAGCGTCAGGAGGCGGCTTATGATGGATATTCTCCACAGGAATCCCGAGGAATGCATAGAGCTGCTTCAGATGACAAGGACAGCAGATGACACGGAGCTTACACATTACGCCACGACCACCATGATGGAAATTCAGAACCGGTATGAGGCAGAAATCCATGATATATCAAAGGAATACAGGGACAATCCGGGGGATGTGGGAAGCCTTAAGAGGTACAGAAGGCTCCTGCAAAAATACATAGACAGCGGGCTTATATCGGGCAGGATACTTGAGATATACAGGAGGCAGCTTGACAGCGTCTTAAGGGAGCTGTGCAGAAAAGCCCCGGATAAGAGCAGATACTATAAGGATTATATAAGAAACAGACTGGCATTGGGCAGCACGGAGGGACTTGAAAAAGAGCTTATTGAGATGCTGGACAGATGGCAGGATGATGAGAGCGTGTACAAGATATATGTGGAATACCTCTGGGATAAGGGACGAGGCAGTGAGATACCACGGGTGCTTCAGCAATTAAAGGACAGGGCTGCATATATTTCAGGGAATGGCAGAGCCTGGCTTAAGTTTTGGGAGAAAAGGGAATTGTAATATGAAAAAGACTAATTGTGTCAGGATACTTATTCCAATAGCAGCACTTTTTATAAGCGGCATAGTCGTCCTGCTGGAAAGGTATGGTGTGACATATGAATACACATCAAGGGAAGCACTGATAAGCCTTAGGGATAAGACCGGGGCAGTCGTGGATGAACCGGCATGCCTTATATTGATAAGTGATGACAGTGAGAGCCAGGATTATGAAGAGATGATGGCGTTTGTCCTGGATGACATGAAAATCGGCTATGATGTCTGCCTTGTGGATGAGTCCTTCTCAGCAGACAGGCTTAGGGACTATGATACAGCTGTAATAACCTTTGCCGACTGGGCAGAGCTTGGTGATGAGCTTTTCGGTGTCATGAGCTGGGTAGAGAGTGGAGGAGGGCTCATGACCACCACCACACCAGCCGCAGACAAGTATTTTGAGGCTGTGGGTACAAGGCTTGGAATTGTGAGCATAGGTGAGGAATATCCAGCAGTCTATGGCTTTAGGATGAAAAATAATGTCATGATTGGAGCTGGTGAGGATGAGACCTTTAAGTATGCCCAGTCTGACGAGGAGGTGCTGTATACCTCACTTGAAGTGGAATTGAATGATAAGTGCCAGGTATGGATGGAATCAGATGATGGACGTATCCCCTTAATATGGACTAAGGATGTAGGGGAGGGAAGGGGCGGCATAATAAATGAGAGTATTGTAAGCAAGTACCAGAGGGGCTTTTTGTGCATGACCTATACCCTGCTTGGTGATGCAGAGATATACCCTGTCATAAATGGTTCTGCCTATTATCTGGATGATTTTCCGTCTCCTGTGCCGGGAGGCAATGGAGAGTATATAAGACGGGATTATGGTGTGGATATTGGCACCTTTTATTCGAGCATATGGTGGCCGACTGTCTTAGGCTGGGAGCAAAAATATGGAATCAGACATACCGGTCTGGTAATCGAGAGATATTCGGACGAGATAGAGTCCCCCTTTGAGGGCAATTCGCAGGTGTCACAGTTTGAGACCTTTGGCAACATGCTCTTAAATAATGGAGGCGAGCTGGGCTTTCATGGCTACAATCATATGCCCCTGTGCATAGAGGGTATAGATGAGGACAAAAAATATGGGGACTACAGGTTGTGGAAATCAACTGATGATGTCCGGGCTGCTGTGACTGAGCTAACGGATTTTTGTAAGAGCATATTTCCAGACAGCAGCTTCAGTGTGTATGTGCCGCCGTCAAACATTTTATCAGAGACAGGGAGGCAGACACTGCTTGAAGCGAACCCGGATATAGCTGTCATATCCAGTACATATCTGGTGGATGCAGAAAATATAGCATATGAGCAGGAATTCTGCCTGGAGGAGGATGGCATAGTCAGTGCGCCCCGTATCACATCTGGCTGTGAAATCGACGATTACCAGAGAATATCTGCCCTGTCAGAGCTTAATTACCATTATGTACAGTCCCATTTCATGCACCCGGATGATGTGCTGGATGAAGAGAGAGGGGCAGATAAGGGCTGGGAGAGCATGAGTGAGGAGTTTGAGAAATATCTGGACTGGATTCATGAGTCAGCCCCGGATATCAGAAATCTTACAGGCAGTGAGCTTGGCAGGGCTGTAGAGATATTTGATACCCTGTCAGTGAAGAGAGACTACAAAGAGGATGAGCTGGATGTGGAGCTTGGGGGCTTTGCAGGGGAGGCAGAGCTTATGATGAGAGTAAATAAGGGGACGATTATCGGGGCAAGTGGATGTGACTATGAGCTTATTACAGGAAATCTGTATTTAATCAGAGCCAGTTCTTCGGAAATAAAAATATATTTAGGAGAATAAGAGTGAGAATTTGCTTGATTTTAGAGGGGAGCTATCCCTATGTGTTTGGAGGTGTGTCAAGTTGGACGCACCAATATATTAAAGCCATGCCAGAGAATGAATTTGTGCTGTGGTGCATTGGTGCAAAGGCAGAAAACAAAGGAAAATATAAGTATGAGCTGCCAGAAAATGTAGTCGGAGTGCAGGAGGTGTTTTTAGATGATGCACTAAGACTCAGGCTGAGGGGAAAAGAAAATTACAGGGTTAAGCTCTCGGACTCAGAGGAAAGAGAGCTGGGCAGACTTCTCATGGGGGAGCAGCTGGACTGGGATGTCCTGTTTGAGCTGTTTCAGGGCAGGCGGATAAATCCTGTGGCGGTGCTTATGAGTCCTGCATTTTTAGAGCTTCTTATGAGGGTCTGCCAGACCAGCTTTCCATATATATCCTTTGCGGAATATTTCCACACAGTGAGGTCTATGCTGCTGCCAGAGCTGTATCTTTTGACAGGACAGATACCAGAGGCGGACATATATCATGCCACAGCCACAGGCTACAGCGGACTGCTTGGGAGTCTTGCAAGGTGGAAGCACCATAAGCCCTTTATCGTTACAGAGCATGGCATATACACCAGAGAGCGGGAGGAGGAGCTTTTGAGAGCTGACTGGGTGCTTCCCTATTTCAGAAAGCAGTGGATAGACTTGTTTTACAGCTTTTCCAACTGCGCCTACACGCATGCGGATAAGGTTACCTGCCTCTTCAGCCGGGCTATGGAGATACAGCGTGAGCTTGGCTGCGACAGCAGTAAGCAGAGGGTAATCGAAAACGGTGTGCATTATGAGAGATTTTGCGGCATTCCGCCCAAAAAGGAAAACGGATGGATTGACATAGGGGCAGTGGTCAGAATTGCCAGGATAAAGGATATAAAGACCATGATATATGCTTTTGCGGAGGTAAAGGCAGAGGTAAAAAATGCAAGGCTTCACATACTGGGGGATGTGGATGACCATGAGTATTTTGACGAATGTAAGCTTTTAATCAGCCAGCTGGGAGTAAAGGACATTATATTTACAGGCGTGGTAAATGTAATTGAATACATGGAGCAGCTGGATTTTACCATACTTACCAGTATATCGGAGGGGCAGCCCCTGTCTGTGCTGGAATCATTTGCAGCAGGAAGAGCCTGTGTGACAACTGACGTGGGCTGCTGCAAGGAGCTGCTTAGCAGGGATGATGGACTCGGCAGGGCTGGCATATGTGTGCCGCCTATGCACAAGGAGAGGCTTGCTCTGGCGATTACAGAGCTGTGTCAGGATAAGGCACTGAGGGAGAGGCTGGGAGCAAATGGCAGAAGGAGAGTGGAAAAATATTACACACATGAAATATCTATGGATAAATATAAAATGCTCTATCAGGAGGTTACATAGATGGCTGGAATCGGCTTTGAACTTAAGAGGATGTTTCAAAAGAAGGGTGTCTTTGCCATTTTAAAGGCATATGGATATGCAGGAATAGTATGTGTGGGTCCCATGCTGCTTGGAATTGCACTTTTGCTCGGCATCCGCATTATATCAGGTCTTGGCGGGGCAACGGAATATGAACAGGAATATCTAAATGCCATGGTTACATACACGCTGCTCTTTTCCATGATACTGGCAAACAGCTTTTCCCTTATCACCACCAGGTATACAGCAGATATGCTCTTTGAGGACAAAAAGGCTGCTGTCATGCCATCCTTTTGGGGAAGCGTGGCTATAATGCTTGTAATGGGTGAGATGATTTTTGGAGGCTTTCTGATTTTTTCGGGAGTCAGCCTGCAATACGGAGTTCTGCTTCTGACCCTGTTTGGTGAGCTTATACTTGTCTGGAGCCAGATGAATTATCTGACAGCCATTAAGGATTACAGGGGGATATTGTGGACATTTGTCCTGTCTCTCATTATATCCTGGGGGCTGGGACTGATTCTTGTACATTTTAAGACTGAGGTGATTTTTGCCATGCTCCTGTCGGTGGTGGTGGCATATGCAATCATGGCAGCAGTTTACTACTTTTTGCTGGTTGAGTATTTTAAGGAAGCAAATACCAGCAGTCTGTATTTTCTGAAATGGTATGACAGATATCCTGAGCTGCCCTTTCTGGGGCTGTTTTTGTCGCTGGGATTGTTCGGGCACCTTATAATCATGTGGTTCAGCCCTGTGAGGCAGCACATACACGGCTTGTTTTATGCGGCTCCCATGTATGACATTCCTGCAATCTCAGCCTTTTTATCAATACTTATCACTACAATTAACTTTGTTATATCAGTTGAAGTCAATTTCTATCCAAAGTACAGGAATTATTGCAGCCTCTTTAATGATGGAGGCTCTCTTATGGATATAAGGCAGGCGGAGCGGGAGATGAAGGCTACTCTGGTACAGGAGCTTACCTACACCTTTTCGGCGCAGTTTTTTGCCACAATCGTATTTATACTTGCTGGAACCATGCTCCTTCCCTATCTGCCCCTTGGCATGAATGAGGATATGCTGGGAATATACAGGGTGCTGTGCATAGGCTATGCCTTTTATGCAGTGGGAAACTGCGGGATGCTCATACAGCTGTATTTTTCGGACAACAGGGGGGCGCTTATAAGCGGCAGTGTATTTATGCTTGTGGCAGGGCTTGCCACATGGATGTGGAAGGATGGCAGCATAAAATATTATGGGGCCGGCTTTCTGGCAGGAGGCGTGGCCTATGCCTTTGTATCGCTGGTTCTGCTATACAGGTATATGAAGAAGCTGTCATTTCATATCCTGTGCAGCCAGCCTATGGTAGCAGAAGAGAATACAGGCCTTATGACGGGCATAAGCCAGTATTTTGAGAAAAGATATGAGACAAGGTTTCACAGAAAACTTTGGGAAGAGGAGCTTAAAAGGGTAAATGAGGAAGAGGAAAGCGAGTGACAGGTTACGGCAGATGATTATGCTCCTGCTTTGCAGCAGTATGCTTACTACGCTCTATGGCTGTGGAGCAGCAGGGGAGAATGAGAAGGCAAATGAGAAAAGCACAGAGCTTATGGAGGAGACTGACTGGCAGGATAATAAGCCAGAGGGTGATAAGGCTCAGAATAAGAAGCTGCATGACAAGGCCAGCTTGTATACAGATGATGAGACCTCTGTTGTGACCATGTATCTGACTGTGAGCAGTGGAAATTCATCTGACAATACAGACCATACATGGACAGAGATAAACAGCTACTCAGTATATGATTACAACGAGATGGGTGTAGACAGATATGCGGTGAATGGACTGCTGCAGGTGGGAGATGAGAATGGACCCGTTGAGGGAGAGCTTGGCTATGGCCAGCTTGCACCCAATGCGACAGTGACAATAAGGGGGCAGACATCATCCAGATATTCCCAGAAAAACTATAAGATTTCCATAAAGGATGGCAAGGGAACCTGGAATGACCAGAAGGTGATAAATCTGAATAAGCATCAGCAGGACATAACACGTTTCTCAAATAAGATGTGCTATGACATAATGAAGGATTTAGATGACATGATTTCCCTCCGTACCCAGTTTGTACATCTCTATGTGAAGGACACCACAGATGGGGGAAAGGGAGGCTTTAAGGACTATGGTCTGTATACACAGGTGGAGCAGCTCAATAAAAGAGCCTTGCAGAGTCATGGACTGGATAAGAACGGCCAGCTATATAAGATTAATTTCTTTGAGTTTTACAGATATGATGATGTCATAATGCTCAAAAACGATGCTGACTATGACCAGAAAACCTTTGAGAGGCTGCTTGAAATAAAGGGCGATGATGACCACAGCAAGCTTATCGCCATGCTTGAGGATGTAAATGATTATTCTATTCCCATAGAAGAGACCCTGGATAAGTGGTTTGAGGAGGATAATCTCCTGTCATGGCTTGCCTTTCAGATTTTGATTGGAAATACTGATACCCAGTCCAGAAACTCATTCCTCTACAGTCCTCTGAATGAAGATACATTTTATTTTATCGCCTGGGACTGTGACGGTGCCTTTATAGACACAAAGAGGCAGTATCAGAAAATGGAGGAGGACACAGGCTGGGAAAAGGGCATATCAAACTACTGGGGAAATATCCTGTTTCAGAGAGTGCTTAAATCAGATACCTTAAGAGCCGCACTTGACGAAAAAATTGAAGAGTACAGAGGAGTCATGACAGAGGAGCTTTTGAGCCAGAAAGCCAGACAGTACGCAGAAGTGGTAGAAAAATATGCTTACTCATATCCGGACTCAGAGTATATGCCGGTGACAAGGGCGCAGTATGATGAGCTGGTTGAGGATATCCCAAGTGAGGTGGAGCGCAATTATACCCTGTACCAGCAGACTCTTGATGAACCTATGCCATTTTTCATCGGAACCCCTGAAAAGACAGATGAGGGCATAGTGATAGGCTGGGATGCTTCCTATGATTTGAATGAGGAGAGCGTAAGCTACACTATGGAGCTTGCTGACGATTATAGCTTTACAGACCCGATTGTGAAGGAAGAGGGGCTGTTTGTCCCTGAATATAAGTGGGATGAGGAGCTGCCAGCGGGGCAGTACTTTGTGAGAGTCAGGGCAGTCAACCAATCAGGCAGGGAGCAGTATGCCTTTGACTATTACGTCACCTCGGAGTCCAAGAAGCTGTATGGAATAAAAAGCTTCTATGTGCTGGAGGATGGCTCTATAGTGGAGGATATATATGAGGAATAATTCTAAGCCTTCATTCAGGCATGAGCTTAAATTTCTGATGAGCAAGGCAGAGGGGGAGCTGCTTAAGCAGAGGCTTAATCTGGTTCTGGACAGGGATGCCTATGCAAAAAACGGCAGATATATGATAAGAAGCCTGTATTTTGACGACAGGGAGGAGAGTGCATATGAGGATAAGCTGTCAGGAGTGGAGTCCAGGAAAAAGTACAGGATACGCTTTTATGATGGGAATGACAGCATGATTAAGCTGGAGCGGAAAAGGAAAGAGGGACAGTATATACAAAAGGTCTCTGCAAGGCTCACAAAATGTGAGATGGATGAGCTTATGGCAGGACGGTATGATTTTCTGCACAGGAGAAAGGAGAGCCTGTGCAGGGATTTTTATGCTGAATGTGTTGTAAACGGCATGAAGCCTGCTGTCATCGTAGACTATGACAGGGAGCCATATGTCTATCCTTACGGAGATGTGAGGATTACCTTTGACAGCAATATAAGAGCCGGGTTCAAAACTTCAGACCCCTTTGACATGCACATGCCATTTATGGATGTGATAGACAGGGGGCTGCTTATACTGGAGGTTAAATATACCCAGTACCTGCCTGAAATAATAAGAGATTTGCTGCCGGTGAACAGGAGTATTCAGATGGCATATTCAAAATATACAATGTGTCTGGAAATGAGAAAGGAATTTTAGATGAGCGTAAAGGATGTTATCAAGAAATCTATTTTGGAAGCGGATACATACAATCAGGCAATAAGCCTGGGGACAATCGCAGTAATTGCTGTAAACCTTATACTTGCACTTATAATGGGAATAGTAATTTACAGGATATACAGGCGCTTTTACAGGGGTGTAGTCTATAGTAAAAACTATGCCATGTCCCTAATCGGAATGACTGTGCTGACCTGTATGGTAACACTTGCCATAAGCACAAATATTATCATATCCCTTGGTATGGTGGGAGCATTGTCAATCGTGCGTTTCCGTACAGCAATTAAGGAGCCGCTGGACCTTATGTATATGTTCTGGGCAATCACAAGCGGAATAGGGCTGGGAGCCAGCATGTATATTCTGGTGGCGGCAGCTGCCCTTATCATGTTTGTGCTCTTACTTGTCTTTGATAAGTGGAGTGGAAGCCGGGGAGCTTACATACTTGTGGTACACTATAGGGGAGATGAAGCAGGGGATGAGATTATTAAGGAATTAAGAAATGTGCGCTATAATGTCCGCTCTAAGATTTTGAGGGGAGATGATTCTGAGATGACAGTCCAGCTTAAGTGCAAAAATAATAATATGACCTTTGTGGAAAACATCAGAAGCCTGGGCAAGGTGTCAGATGTGGCGCTGCTTGACTATAATGGAGAATATCATGGATGAAAAATAAGATGGTGAAATATGTGTTTATTGTCTGCTTTGTCATAGCCCTTCTGGGCATGACTGCCATGTGTGTCTTAAAAATCTGCATAAAGGTGGAGAAAAACACATATGAGAGAACTGGCACTGCCCTGTACAATCCCTTTATTGGCTTTGCGCCCAATGCGGACTACATAGATGCGGTGGGGAAAAACAGGCTGGTATATGTGGATGTGACATGGAGGGAGCTTGAGCCGGAGCAGGGGGTATATGATTTTGCATCAATATATGAGGAAAATCATCTGGAAAGATGGAGGGCTGAGGGCAAAAATGCCGTGCTTAGATTTGTATGCGATAATCCATCTGATAAAGACCACATGGATATACCAGACTGGCTTTATGAACTGACCCGGGATGGAAGCTTTTATGACAATGAGTATGGCAGGGGCTATTCACCCAATTATGCAAATGAAAGCTTTATCGAATATCACAGCAAGGCAGTCGAGGCTCTGGGCGAGGAATTTGGAAGAGACAGCTTCTTTTGCTATATTGAGCTTGGCAGTGTGGGGCACTGGGGAGAGTGGCACGTCAGATATGATGTGGATAAAGCTGATGAAAATGCTTATGATAGTGGAGAAGCTGGCATGAGGTCTGGAATAGACAGGCTGCCTGGATGGGATATACTAAGCCGGTATGTCACACCATATATTAAGGCTTTTCCCAATGCAAGGCTTCTGATGCGCCGGCCATTTCCAGCGGTAAGCCAGATGGGACTTGGCATATACAATGATATGGCAGGAGAGCCTGACAGCACAGCAAAATGGCTGTCATGGATTGAGGATGGGGCAGTCTACAGTGAGGCGGCAGAAGAGATAGAGCTTCCCGCATGTCCTGCTGTGTGGGATAAAGCTCCTGTAGGCGGAGAGCTTACCAGCAGCATATCTATGGAGGATTTGCTTGTCACCTATGGAAAACAGACCAGAGAACTTATCAGGCAAAGCCACATGTCATTTATAGGACCGAAATGTCCGATTGCATGTGATGAAGAGATAAGGTATGCTAAAGAGACAGACAGCATGAGACAGGAGCTGGGTTACTGCTATGGAATATCAGATTCAAGGCTTACATACTTTAAGCCCACAGGGAGGCTTAAGCTAAGGCTTAACCTCTGCAATTATGGGGTGGCACCCATGTATTTTGACTGGACCCTCTGTGTGTATGTGCTGGATGAAGCTGGCAATGTCACACAAAGATATGGGACAGATACAGACCTGGGGCAGATTGGAGCAGGGAAAAGCGGGCTGGCAGAGGCTGAGCTTTATCTTGATAAGGACAAGTATCAGGATATTCCACAGCTTGCTGTAGGTATTGAAAACCCGGATACAGGGGAAGCGGCGGTTAGTCTGGATATGAAGGTTAAGACCCAGGGATATATGTATATTATAAGCAAATAACGAAATAATACGAAAAGACCATGCCAGTGATTGTACTGCATGGTCTTTTTGTCTATAATAGATTTATATAGCTTCACGCAGCTTTAGAGCGTGAGTATTGGAGAAGAAAATGAAAAAGATTGCACTTATAGCAGATGGATGGAAAAGATTAGTTACATATTCATGGGTGGATGGAATTACAAGACAGGCTGAGAGTCTGGGGATAGATATATGCCTGTATTATTTCAGCTCTAATGGTAATTGGAGCCATGACAAGAAGTTTAATGACGGCGAATACATGATTTATAATCTGCCAGAGCTGGACGGATTTGATGGTATAATATTTGATTGCAGCAACATGGTGGACAAAGAGCAGATAGACAGCATTGTCCGCAAGCTGGAGGAGACCTCCACACCTGTGGTCAGCATAGCATACGACATGGAGGGCTTTTATTATGTAGGAAATGACAATAAGAGACTCTTTACAGAGATGATAGACCACTTGTACAGTCACCATAATTGCAGGCGCTTCGTCTATGCAGGAGGTCCTGAGGGACAGTATGAAAACACTGTGAGACTTGAGGCTTTTAAGGAAGCCATGGCAGGCTATGGCATTCCTGTGACAGACGACATGTATATGAACGGAGACTATGATTTCGCCACTGGTGTCAGATACATGAGGGAGTGGCATGAGAATAAGAGAGAGTTTCCGGATGCCTTTGTATGTGCCAATGATAATATAGCAGCAGGAATATGCTCAGAGGCTGCCAGATACGGCTACAGCGTTCCGGAGGATTTTCTGGTGACAGGCTGTGACAATCTGGATAAGGCGGCATTTTTCAGTCCGCAGATTACTACCATAGAGAGTAACAGGGGCAGAATAGGTCAGACTGCCATGCAGATACTGGCGGATTTGTGGGATGGCAAATCGGTTGAAAAATACCACTATCTCCAATCCGACCTGGTCTATGGCGAGAGCTGCGGCTGTCCTAACAACGGACGGGTAGATTACAGAAGATACGCCAAGGAACAGATAGAATATCAGGTGACAGTGGGAGAGCAGGAAGAGGCTGTTATGACTCTCCAGAATGCGATTGAGGAATGTGTCTCATACAATGAGCTGTATGATAAGTTTGCCCAGTATGTTTTCTCACTGGACTGCGACGGACTCTATATTATCACAGACAAGGAGCTGGTTCAGGCATCTATCCATGGAGAGTTTACAAAGAATGGATATAATCTGGATAACCTTATATTGTCATACGCAGGAGAAAAGCAAAAGGGCAGGCTTGATGTGAGAACCCTCCCTGAGCTTAAGACATACATGGAGAGCCAGCCGGGCTGTAACACATTTATGCTTTGTGCCATTCATTTCAGGGACAGGATTGTGGGCTGTACCATACTGAGAAATCCGAGATTTTTGTACGACAATGCAGATGTGATGTCTATTAATTCCACATTTGTTACAAGGCTTGAGAACCTCTACAAGCAGAGAAAGCTTGAGGTGATAAATGAGGAGCTTAAAAATATCTACAACAGGGATGCCCTGACAGGTCTTTATAACCGTGTGGCATACACAGAGATGGTAATGCCGAGATTTGAGAAGCTGACAGAAAATGGAACAAGCTGCAGCATGATATTCTTTGATGTGGATGGTTTCAAGCAGATAAACGACACCAGAGGACACAAGTACGGTGATGAGGTCTTAAAGGAAATAGCGGAGACCCTCGAGCGGGAGAAGCCGGTAGAGGGTTTTGTATACAGGTTCGGTGGTGATGAGTTTGTGCTCTTTTATCCGCACAATGATGAGAAAACCATACGGGATTTCATCGAGAAGGTCTCTTCTGAGCTTAAAAAGAGCGATGTAAGCATAAGCTACGGAATAATCGTGACAGACCCTGCCAGTGGAAGAAGCCTTGACGAGTACATAGTCATGGCAGACAAGGAGATGTATAAGATAAAGCAGACTAAAAAAGCCAAGCATAAATATAACTTTTTTACATTAGCATAATAAAGTGTGCCATAAATCTTGCGCTGATACGTGGGTTTATGGTACATTTTTATTTATAAGACATTTAAAACTGTCGAAATCGTAAAAAGGGAGAATTATGAAAAATGAATGAATTTCTGGCAACAGTTGCGCATGTTAATGACGTGATTAACAACTTTGTGTGGGTAAAGATTGGTCTTATCCTCCTTTTGGGAACAGGTATTATAATGACCTGCCTCACTGGATTTTTCCAGGTTTCCCATTTCAGACACTGGTGGAAGCACACAATTGGAGAGCTGTTTAATAAGGACAGTGATTCAAAGGACAAGTCGGACAAGCACAATATTTCACAGTTTCAGTCCCTGTGTACAGCCCTTGCTGCCACAGTAGGAGTGGGAAATATAGCTGGTGTGGCATCTGCAATTGTGGCTGGTGGAGCTGGCTCAATCTTCTGGATGTGGCTTGCTGCCTTCTTTGGAATGATGACCAACTACTCCGAAAACGTGCTGGGAATTTATTATAGAAGGAAAAACTCAAGAGGCGAATGGTGTGGAGGCCCTATGTACTATCTGAGGGACGGTCTGGGCAAGCACAAAAACTGCAAGAAACTGGGAGCTGTTCTGGCTGTTGCTTTCTGTATCTTCTGCTTGTTTGCTTCCTTTGGAATCGGAAACTTATCACAGAATAACACTATAGCAGTTAATCTCAATGCAGCATTTAATATCCCGACCTGGGTTACAGGAATCGGAATAGTGATTGTGGCGGGGCTTGTAATTATAGGCGGAATAAAGCGAATAGCAGCAGTTACAGAGAAAATCGTGCCATTTATGGTTGCGCTCTATATGTTAGGAGCCCTTATTATATTCTTTTCAAATATCCAGAGTGCAGGACTTGTGTTTAAGAGCATATTTGGCTGTGCATTTGGTATCAAGGCTGTAGAGGGAGGCTTTGTCGGTGTCACAGTAAAGAGCGTAATCACATGGGGCTTTAAGCGAGGCGTGTTCTCAAATGAGGCAGGACTAGGCTCTTCTGTAATGGTACATTCATGCTCAAATGTCCGTGAGCCTGTCCGTCAGGGAATGTGGGGAATCTTTGAAGTGTTTGCTGATACAATCATTGTATGTACACTGACAGCCTTTGTGATTTTATCATCTGGTGTGGTTGACCCTGCTACAGGCACAGTGCTTGTCACTGGTGCAGATGGAGTGGCACTGGAAAAAACAGCATTGGTTGGAGCCGCCTTCTCAACAGTTTTCGGCAAGTTTGGAACAGGCTTTATTGCGATTGCAGTTATGCTTTTTGCCTTTTCTACAACTCTTGGCTGGAGCGTCTATGGAAGCAAGGCATGGGAGTACTTATTCGGACGTAAATCAGTAATCGGCTATAAGATATTTTTCGTATTGATGTGCTTTGTGGGACCACAGCTTACATCTTCACTGGCATGGGATATATCTGACACCTTTAACGGAATGATGATGATTCCAAACCTTATAGGTGTGCTGGTGCTCTCGCCGGAGGTCTATAAGATTACAAAAAATTACATAGCAAGACATATTCACGGAAAGGATGAGAAGCCTATTCTCAGCAATTTCGAGGATGTGCAGAAGGATATGGAGAAAATATTGTAATGGTATATGTTTTTTGCGCTTTCTATGGAGAGGGAAGCGGCTTAATAAAGCATTATAATTTAAAAAAGCGTCAAGCTGATAAATATTACAGATTTGATGTGTTTGAAAATGAAGACCTGCCTGTCAGAATCATACTGACAGGGCAGGGAAGTGTGATGGCGGTGGCTGCGGTAAGCGGCGCCGCATCATTTTTTGGAATAAAGGCAGATGACGCCATCATAAATCTGGGAACCTGTGCAGGAGACTATGAGCCAGGCAGTGTCTTTATCTGCAATAAAATCACGGAAGAGGCAACAGGCAGGACATTTTACCCTGATATGATATTAAGGAGCGGTCTGCCGGAGAGGGAGCTGGTGACAGTTCCTGTTGCAATTCGGAAACCCATACATGAACATATATCAGGGCAGGCAGCCCAGCAGAAGCAGAAACTGCTTCATGAGCATGAGCCAGAC
>CAVFAM010000374.1:0-7686 GCA_963620375.1 Bacteroidaceae bacterium | reverse complement strand
CTATATACCATATGATATCAACAGCAGGCTGGTAGCGGGGTTTAATATTCCGTATACAATATTATGCTCAGAGGAATTTATGAAAAATTATGGAGTGAAAGGGTATACACGAATATATGTAAATACAGGAATATCTACAGAGAATACATCTACGGATACTACAGTAGCCCAATATTGTAAGAAAAATAATCTCTTTCTATCAAATCGGAGAGAAGAATATCTGGCCTACAAACAGGAAAATTTGCAGAAAATAATAATGTTGTATTCTGTAGGTGGCAGTATAGGAATCATTTTTGTTTTACTAATGGGTTGTGTTTTGTCTCTGGATAAGGAACAGCAAAAGAGGAGCTTTGTTATTTTAAGAACATTGGGCATGTCAGAGCGTCAGTGGCGGGGCAAATGCTTTAAAATAGCCTGTTTGAGAGGATTTGGCTCACTTTTTGGAGGATGGATGGTATTTTTTATAATTGACATTATCTGGAAAAAGAGACTATGGGATATGTGCGGAACGACAATAATGGTATCAATTTTAGTGATGTTAATACCAATTATTTTATCCACCGCAATATATGATACGAGAAAATTTATGGATAATCAAAGATAGGGGAATATATAATGACAGCAATTTTACAGGCGAACAATATAAAAAAGGTATATCATTCAGCAGCAGGCAATGTCTGTGCAGTAAAGGACGTAAGTATAAATTTTGAAAAGGGCTTATTTTATGCACTTATAGGCAAGAGTGGTTCGGGAAAGTCAACACTGCTCCATGTTTTAGGAGGCTTAGACAGACCGACAGAGGGCACTGTGTTTATAGATGGAACAGATTTATTTTCATATAGTGATGAAAAGATGGCTATATTCAGGAGACGACATATGGGATTTGTATTTCAGCAGTTTAATCTGCTGGATGAGTATAATGTCTACAACAACATATGTATGCCACTTAAGCTGGATGGGAAAAGCATAGATAAAACATATTTTGATGAGATTATAAATATGTTGGGAATAAAAAAACTGATTAAAAAATATCCCAGTGAATTATCTGGAGGCGAGCAGCAGCGTGTAGCTATAGCCCGTGCGATGATTTCTAAACCGCAATTAATTTTTGCAGATGAACCAATCGGAAATCTGGATAAAAAAACCAGCGATGAGACTATGAATCTGCTTTTGGATTGTGCAAGAAAAATGGGACAGACGCTTATAGTTGTAACTCATGATTTGGATATTGCAAAAAAAGCAGATATTGTTATTCAACTTGAGGATGGGAATATAGTATAATCATAAATGGAGGACGCTTCATGAATGAGACTATATTGATAGTAGAGGACGATAAAAATATTATAGATGGCTTAACCGATATACTGTCAGTGAATGGATATGAGGTTATATCCGCAACGAATAAAACCGATACCTTAGACTGCCTTAAATACACAAAGACACATTTGATTATAATGGATGTAAATCTGGGACAGGATAATGGTTTTGATATTTGCAAGCAAATACGGACTCAAAGCAATGTGCCTATTTTATTTTTGACGGCATGTGACAGTGAGATGGAGCTGGTGCGTGGCTTTCAATCAGGTGGAGATGATTATATTACAAAGCCTTTCCGTATGCAGGAACTTCTTGTGCGAATCCAGGCATTGTTGAGGAGAAGCAATATAGGCGGCGTTGATATATCAAATTCCAGAGATATTTATAGTGGTGATATATGTTTTCATGCAAATGAATATCGGATTAGCAAAGCTGACGTTCATATAGAGCTGACCTCAATAGAAATTAAGATTGTTTTCCTGTTATTAAATAAATGGCCAGAAACAATAAAACGGGAGACCCTGTTTCAACAGGTTTGGGAATCTGAATTTGTAGAGCCAAATACTATTAATGTCAATATTAGCAGAATCAGGGAAAAGCTTGGTAAATATAATGGGGTAAATTACATAGAAACAGTCAGGGGAATTGGATACAGATGGGGAGTTCCAGTAAAACGATAGTATGACATGGTTGTTGATAATAGCGCTTGTGTTTGGCGTATTCGGTGTATATGAGCATATTCGCTTTAACAGACAGAAAAAACATATGATTGAGCTTACAGAAGAACTGGACCATTTTCTGTATAGTCCGTGTGAGCCGCATATGGAAAATCTGGAAGAGGGATATTTTGCAAATATGTATAACCAGATTTCAAAGCTTGAGACTCAATTTTTAGATATGCAAAAAGGTCTTGGCGCACGAGAAGGCGAAATGATAGAGTTCATAGAGAATATGGCACATCAGGTGAAAAATAATATTACATCTCTACAGATACAAATAGATTTATTAGGCATAAATGCAGATGAAAATCAAAAAATAAATCTGAATAAGTGTCAGGATTCTGTGAACCGTCTCACATGGGATATTGATAGACTGCTTAAGTCCAGTCAGCTTGCAGAGGGGAAAATAGCTATGCTGGATGAATCAATGGATATAGGTGACGAGGTTGACAGGGTCATTATTGCACTGTCATCTATTTCAGAAGACCGTAATGTGACAATAAATGTTAATAAGGCGGAAGAGAGTACATATTCAGGTGATAGATTCTGGATTTCCCAGGCTATTGAGAATGTTATAAAAAATGCTATTGAGCATACCGATGTGGGCGGACATGTAGATATAAGCATTACAAAAGATAACAGTCTTATAATAATCAGAGTGGAGGACTCTGGAAATGGAATAGCAGAACAGGAGCTTGACAATCTGTTCCGCAGATTCTACAGGGGGAGCGATAATAAAACTGGTTATGGGATTGGCTTGTCAATGGCTAAGGACATAATAGAAGCACATCACGGAAGTATTCAGGCAGGAAATAATATTGATAAAGGTGCCTGGTTTGAGATAAGATTATTGTGTCTGGATAGTGCAGATATTTATAAAAGAATGTAATTACAGAAGGCATGCAAAAATGAAACCAAACTCAAACCTCACAGAAGGACCAATATTTAAAACCATGATGCTGTTTGCATTTCCCATGATACTGGGAAACCTCTTACAGCAGATATATAATATAGTAGACACAATAATAGTAGGACGCTTTGTAAGCTCTGAGGCGCTTGCGGCAGTAGGCTCAGCCTATGCCCTAATGACCTTTATCAATTCCCTGATAATCGGACTCTGCATGGGAAGCGGGGCACTCTTCTCCAAGTCCTTTGGAGCTGGGAAACAGTATGCCATGAGGCAGGAGGTCAGGCTGTCCTTTGCCTTTATAGGACTTGTCACAGCAGTCATATACATAATCGTATTTCCGGGCACAGACCTGATACTTCATCTGCTTGCAGTGCCGGCAGAGGTCTATGCCCTCATGCGAAGCTATGTGAGAATTACATTTGCAGGCATAGGCTTTATATTTTTATTCAACTTCTTTGCCTATCTGCTTAGGGCTGTAGGCAATTCCCTTGTGCCGCTTATCTTTCTTGCAGTATCATCTGTCACGAATATTGTGCTGGATTTGTATTTTGTAATCAGCCTGAAATGGGGTGTTGCAGGAGCAGCAGGAGCGACAGTTATCTCCCAGGCGCTTGCAGGCGTTGGCATAGCCATATATGTGCTGGTCGGACACAGAGACCTGGTGAGCTTTGGGCATGATGGCACTACTGAGTGGTACAGGCTGGGTGAGATTATCAAAAATGATGTGTTCACAGGCTTGCAACAGTCAGTGATGAATTTTGGAATCCTCATGATACAGGGACTGGTAAACAGCTTTGGCACAACTATCATGGCAGCCTTTGCAGCAGCAGTAAAGATTGACACCCTGGCATATATGCCGGCCCAGGAGTATGCCAATGCCTATTCTCTTTTTATCTCTCAAAACTATGGGGCAAAGAAGCCGGAGAGGATAGCAAAGGGAACTAAAATCGCCACGGCGGTTTCCGTTATATTCTGCCTGGCTGTGTCGGTAATTATTTGGATTTTCTCCAAGGACTTCATGGAGATATTTGTGGAAGCCAGCGAGACCGCAATTATTGCAGCAGGCGTTAAATATCTCAGGATAGAGGGCAGCTTTTATTTTGGAATAGGTATACTTTTCCTTTTATATGGATATTACAGGGGAGTGCAGAGGGCAGAAATGTCTCTGGTGCTGACTGTCATATCCCTTGGCACACGGGTTGCGCTGTCATATATGCTGGCGCCTCACACAGCACTGGGGGTAAATGCAATATGGTGGTCTATACCTATAGGCTGGATTCTGGCGGATGCCGTGGGAGGTATATATTATAGAAAATTAATAAACTAATACTTGTTAGTTCACCCTAACAGTAGTATAATCAATTAGACGAGGCTAACAAAATGTTTGATATACTAACAACGAGGGAAGGACACAAGCATGGATAGAAGAGAGAGAAAAAGCTCCAGAGAGGATTATCTTGAAGCAATACTGATTCGGACTAATCGCTATGGTGCCTGCCGTGTCACAGATGTGGCAGACCAGATGGGCTATTCAAAGGCGAGTGTGAGTGTTGCATTAAAGAAGCTGGAGGAGGACGGCTGCATCATCCGTGATGAATGGCGGGTGGTTCTGACGGACAAGGGACGGGATATAGCCCAGCACATATATGACCGCCACGAGTTTTTTACAGAATGGTTCAAAAAGATAGGGGTGAGCGAAGAGAACGCAGAGGAGGATGCCTGCAGGATAGAGCATGTCCTGTCTGAGGAGTGCTACGAGAAGATGCGTGACTATCTGGAAAAGGTAGAGGGAAACGTTAGTCATATTTAACAAAGATTAACTATTACATTTTCCGACAGGAGAGTACAATAAATACCACTGAAATACTTATAGAAAACGGAGGTATCATTATGATCGACATTAAGAAACTTGGACTCTTTGCAGGAGGAGTACTTTTCGGTACAGCAGGAATCGCTATTCTTTCAAGCAAGGATGCAAAGAACGCATATACACACTGCACAGCCGCTGTTTTAAGAGGTAAGGACAGTGTTATGAAGACAGCAGCTACAGTAAAGGAGAACTGTGGTGACATCTACGAGGACGCTAAGGATATCAACGAGAAGCGTTACGAGAAGGCTGCAGAGGAGAAAGTAGCAGCAGCAAGAGCAATCGTAGAAGAGTACGAGCAGAAAGCAGAGGAAGAGGCATAAATATATGAGATGCGTTGTTTTACATGAGTCTCCAAAGAGGATACGAATGAAGACACCCCTTATACATATGTCTTACAGAGATGCGGATTTGTTACAGTATTACATTGCAAGTCTGCCTGAGGTCAAGGAAGCATCCGTTGACGAGAGGACAGGCAATGCAGTTGTAAACTTCAGAAAAGCATCTGCGGATAATAAGGAGCGCCTGATGAAGGCGCTCTTAGCATATGACCCGGAGGATGAGGCGGTTACTTCGCTTGTACCGGAGGAGACTGGAAGAAAGCTTAACAGGGAA
Source organism: Bacteroidaceae bacterium (assembly GCA_963620375.1). Taxonomy (GTDB): domain Bacteria; phylum Bacillota; class Clostridia; order Lachnospirales; family Lachnospiraceae; genus Roseburia. The sequence goes on along the minus strand of CAVFAM010000374.1, from coordinate 2,258 downwards.
TATCAGGAAAAATTCATAATGCAGGTTTTAAAGCATAACCTGTACAAGCTTTTCCTGCCGACACCTATTTCTATAGCCAGAACTGTAGTCAAGAGCGTGCCATTTCTCATAAAAGCGACTAAGGCTTTATGCAGCGGACACCTTAAGGTAGAGACTCTGGATGGAATAGCTATTGCAGCATCTATCGCAAGAAGGGATTTTGCAACAGCATCATCTATTATGTTCCTCCTTGATACTGGTGAGATATTAGAGGAGTGGACTAGAAAGAAATCCATAGGTGATCTGGCAAGGTCTATGTCACTTCAGGTGGACAAGGTATGGCTTAGCACTGAGGATGGAGAAATCCAGGTGAGTGTCAATGCAGTTAAAAAGGGCGACCATATTATACTTAGAAATTCAGACATCATACCACTTGACGGCAAGGTAATAAGTGGAGAGATGACTGTAAACCAGTCTACCATGACAGGCGAGTCTGAGCCTGTTGTGAAAAAGGTAGACGGCTATGTCTATGCAGGAACCGTAGTAGAAGAGGGAGAGTGCATAGTTGAGGTCACAAAGGAGTCTGGAAACGGAAAATACGACAAGATTGTCCAGATGATTGAGGAATCAGAGAAGCTTAAGTCAAACACTGAGGCAAAGGCATACCGCCTGGCGGATTCGCTTGTGCCATACAGTCTGGCAGGCTTTGGACTTACATATCTCTTTACCAGAAATGTAACCAAGGCATTGTCCTTCCTCATGGTTGATTACTCATGTGCCATGAAGCTGTCTATGCCATTGTCAGTGCTCTCAGCAATCCGTGAGGCAAGAGAATACGGCATATCAATAAAGGGCGGAAAGTTCATGGAGGCTGTGGCAGAGGCTGATACAATAGTCTTTGACAAGACCGGTACCCTGACATATGCTACACCAAAGCTCATGGAGGTTATCACCTTTGGCGGTGAGAATCCTGACGAGATGTTAAGAGTTGCAGCCTGCCTTGAGGAGCATTACCCACATTCTGTTGCAAATGCAATAGTGGATGGGGCAAAGGAAAAGGACTTAAGCCACGAGGAGCTTCACTCAAAGGTTGAATACATAGTAGCCCATGGTGTCAGCAGCTATATCGGAGAGAAAAAGGTTGTAATCGGAAGCTATCATTTTGTAATAGAGGATGAGGGCTGCCAGATTCCAGCAGATGAAAAGGACAAGCTTGACGCTATAAAGCCAGAGTACTCGAGAATATATCTGGCAATAGACGGCATGCTTACAGCAGTGCTCTGCATTTTTGACCCAGTCAGGGATGAGGCTGCACTTGTGATGAAGGAGCTTCACAAGCTTGGCATCAGGAATATCTGCATGATGACCGGTGACAACCTAAAGACAGCCAGAGCGGTTGCAGACAAAATCGGTATCGATGAGTTTTACGCAGAGGTACTGCCGGAGGATAAGGCATCCTATGTCAAGAAGCAGAGGGAGCTTGGACACAAGGTCATCATGATAGGTGACGGAGTCAACGATTCTCCTGCACTTTCAGAGGCTGATGTAGGAGTGGCAATCGAGGCAGGAGCCGCAATTGCAAGAGAGATTGCAGACATTACTATTTCTACAGACAATCTCATGAGGCTTGTGACTATGAGAAAAATCAGTGCTGCCCTTATGGATAGAATCCACAGCAACTACAGATTTGTCATAGGCTTCAACTCTACATTAATTGCTTTAGGCTTAAGTGGTATTATGTCACCATCAAGCTCTGCACTTTTGCACAATGGTTCAACCATTCTTACAGGTGTAAAGAGCATGACAAACCTCTTAGATAACCAGGAATTATAATAGACATGATAAAAAAGTGTGCTTTTAGGCACACTTTTTTTAATATTCCCCTTGTCAACAGATGAAGATATGTTATAATTCAAGTGAATTAGTTTAAACTAACATAAATAAGTCTGATGAAACAAATGTAAGCCATATATTACAAAAGTTTCATGGAAAGGGGTAATTATGTCAGAAGAAGAAAGAAAATTTCTTGAAATCGTAGATTTAAAAAAGGGATTCGGAAGCGGAGAGACTCGCCAGGAGGTACTTAGAGGAATGAATTTCTCTGTTGCCAAAGGCGAGTTTTGTGTTTTGCTGGGACCATCCGGCTCAGGCAAGTCAACACTTCTAAATATCATAGGAGGCATAGACAAGGCTGACTCAGGCTATATATCAATAAACGGGGATAAGCTTGAGGATATGAATGAGAAGGGGCTGACCCAGTACCGCAGAAAGCATCTGGG
>CAVFAM010000373.1:0-2138 GCA_963620375.1 Bacteroidaceae bacterium | reverse complement strand
CGCCTGATGCTACCAGATTATCCCCTGTAAACACTGGTGTAACCCTGTAAAGCACATGATTATCTGTATCATTTACATAATCAGCCACTTCATTTTCAAAGGGAAGCATACCATCCACATTCAGATATCTGGTTCCTGTTATGAGGTTCTTTTCATTAGCGTTTTCTCCTGCCAGCTGGTAGCCAATCAGATGACATCTGTTATATAAGTATCTGTCCGCTATGCAGTCGTACTTTACTGTGTGCCAGCCTGTGGGCTTCACCATGCCTATACTGCCTCTCTCCTCTGTAGGCATTATCTCCTTACAGATATTGGCATAGCCTGCCCCACATCGCCCCAGCGAATCCAGCTCACTGTACAGCTCAAAGGCTGTTGTGGTTAGTTCTTCGTCTGTGAAATATGGTACATTTCCATTTAATTCCACATATGGATTACCACTGTATTCTGGAATTGTCTCACTTGCAAAGGCTTCCATTGCGGCATTTATATGTGCTTCTGCAAGGCTTGAGGCTTCATCTGAGGTCATCTGTATAGTATCTGACTGAAATGTACTGTCCTGTTCCTGTGCTGTCACAGTTTCGGTGGTCTGAGTGTCAGACAGGCTGTCATTTGTTCCTGCCTTTATCAGTCCTGCTATGACTAACAGGGCTAATACTCCTGTCAGCCCCAGGCTGTTTTTCTTTTTTCTTCTATTCTTTCTATTGTATTTCTTCTTCATATTGCACTTGCTCCTAAATCTATGTATTCATACTTCATAATAGACCTATACTGGCATTTATGGAATATTTCTGCATGCCTGAACGCACATAAAAACCTGCCCCGTCATTTTCCTACATCCCCAGGCATAATAAGACCTTCTCATCCATGCAATATCTACACAGACAAGAAGGTCTAAGATTAACAGCTTTATGCTATTTACATGCAATTTCTACTCAATTACTCTTCCCAGTTATGGTACACTTCCTGTACATCGTCATCATCATCCAGAAGGTCTAAGATTCTTCCGATATTGATAATGTCAGCTTCCTCTGTAAGTGTAACATATGTCTGAGGAATCATGCTGACCTCTGCTGATGCCATAGCGATGCCTGCATCCTCAAGAGCCTTGTGTACAGCATCAAAGTCTGCTGGTGCTGTAGTAATCTCAAAGCTGTCGTCCTCCTCTGAGAAATCATCTGCGCCTGCATCAAGAGCCATCATCATAAGCTCGTCCGCATCCATATCACACTCTTCCTTGTCGATGATAATCTGTCCCTTCTCATCGAACATGTAAGATACACACCCCTGTGTACCGATGCTTCCCTGTCCCTTTGTGAAGCAGTTTCTGACATTGGCAGCTGTTCTGTTCTTGTTGTCTGTCAGACATTTAACAATAATAGCTGTTCCTGAAGGACCATATCCCTCATATGTACATGTCTCGTAGTTTACACTGTTTCCGTCTCCGGCAGCCTTCTTGATACCTCTCTCGATAGTATCATTTGGCATGTTGTTTGACTTAGCCTTGGCAATAACCTGTGCAAGCTTGAAGTTATTAGCTGGATCAGGTCCGCCCTCTTTAACTGCTACAGCAATCTCACGTCCAATCATTGTAAAGATTTTTCCCTTAGCAGCATCATTTTTCTCTTTCTTATGCTTGATATTCGCAAATTTTGAATGTCCTGACATAATCTGTAATCCTCTTTTCTAAAAAAAATACTTGTTTATAATATCATTAATTTTTATTTGGTGCAACTTTCTTAATCATAACCTGCCCAATTACATTATCATTTACTGATAAAACGGAGAATTCATAGCCGTAGGCATTGATAACCGGCTTCTCATCCTCCTCTGGAATCTTATCCATCTGGGCTATCAGAAATCCGTTCAGGGTCTCAAAGGCATCCTCCTCAAGTGGCAGGTTGAGTGTCTCCTTCACATCCGAGAAATCCGTCATGCCATCCATATAATAGCTCTCATCATCATTTATCTGGATAAGCTCCTCTTCCTCGTCATGCTCGTCCTCTATCTCTCCCACAAGCTCCTCTAAGATGTCCTCCATGGCTACGATTCCCGATATCTGACCATATTCATCAACAACCATTGCCAGATGGTTCTTCTTTGTCTGCATACGCTTGAACAAATCATTGATATTCACCGTT
>CAVFAM010000372.1:0-9132 GCA_963620375.1 Bacteroidaceae bacterium | reverse complement strand
TCTCTTAATTTCAAAATTACTGATGGGTGTAGGATATTGTGCTGGGATAATAAAATTCATGTGGCGGGTTTCGGATATAATATTTTCTAAATGTTCTAATATAAGTTTATTATGCTTGACGCAATCGTTCGACATTCGCCATCCATGGCTCAGGTCTCACTCTCTGCAACGTCCTGTTGCAGAGTTGCTAGGAGCGTATAGAACATTAAGAAAATCTAATATCCTGCACAAGCCACATGAATTTTATTATCCCAGCGCAATATCCAATCTCAGTTTACGAGTAATTTTTATGATTATAATTTAATATTGTTCAAATTTTACTATTATTTTTATTACTGTTATTTTTATTTTATAATAGTGTATTTAACTACTTATCTTTTGTTATCATATAGCTTTTTTGTTATTATATAGCCTTTTAAGCTGCTTACTTCTTGCTATTATATAACCTTTTAGCAGCTTAATTATTATTTCTTCTCTGCATAACTTCTTTATATGTGTAGCATATTCAATTTATTAATAGCTTATTATTCATTATATCGCTTCTTGCCACGATTGACCATATACGAATATCCCTATCCAAATAATCATATCTGATTGACTATCTATTTGCCAGAGAGTTATAATTAACTGAAATTAGTCGCAACCAACCAGAGAGGATATTCTTATAGTATTTCTCTGGTTATATAGCAACTTTTATTTCATAATTATAAGGAGGACACACACCATGGAATTTACTAAATTAGTTGAAGAACGCAGAAGTATAAGAGCTTTCAAGGCTGGCATGGAAGTTAAAAAGTCAGACCTTGAAGATATGATAAAATGTGCCATTGAGGCACCTACATGGAAAAATTCCCAGACTGGCAGATATTATGTAGTAAGCAGTCCTGATATGATGGATAAGGTTCGTTCCGAGGCTTTACCTGAGTTTAACCAGAACAGCTCTGCCAATGCCGGGGCTTTGATTATCACTACCTTTGAGAAGACCCGCTCTGGTTTTGAGCGTGATGGCCAGCCTACCAACGAGATTGGTGACGAGTGGGGCGCATACGATTTGGGACTTGCTAATGAGCTTCTTATTTTGAAAGCCAGAGAGCTGGGGCTTGACACTCTGATTATGGGTATCAGGGATGCAGATAAATTAAGAGGTCTGCTTTCTATTCCTGCTTCACAGGAGGTTGTCGCTGTTATCGCTGTGGGCTATCGTGAGTCTGACCCTCAGAGACCAAAACGTAAAGAAGTTGAAGATGTAGCTGTATTCTTTTAATCAATTGACTTGCATACTTTGGCATTAAAATACAGCACTGTGGAGAATATATGCAAAAGAAAGAGCTTGCAAAAATTGTTATTGAACGTTTAAAAAATGAATATCCCTATACAGACTGCACTCTGGACTATGATGAGGCATGGAAGCTTCTGGTATCTGTCAGGCTTGCTGCCCAGTGTACTGATGCCAGGGTAAATGTGGTGGTACAGGATTTGTATGCAAAGTTTCCAGACATCAATGCCCTGGCAGATGCTGATGTAGGCGAGATTGAAGCTATCGTCAAGCCCTGCGGTCTGGGCAAGAGCAAGGCAAGGGATATCAGTGCCTGCATGAAGATGTTAAGGGATGTGTACGGTTCCAAGGTGCCTGACAATATGGAGGATTTATTAAAGCTGCCCGGTGTGGGCAGGAAAAGTGCCAATCTCATAATGGGTGATGTCTACGGACAGCCTGCCATTGTAACTGATACACACTGTATCAGGCTGTCAAACCGCATAGGTCTTGTGGATGGCATAAAAGACCCTAAGAAGGTTGAGATGGAGCTCTGGAAAATAATTCCACCAGAGGAAAGCAATAATTTCTGTCACCGGCTGGTAGACCACGGACGTGCCGTATGCACCGCCCGTACCACACCCCACTGCGGCCAATGCGTGCTGGAGGATGTGTGTAAGAAGCAGGGGCTTGTATAATCAGATATCTGTACCAGTTCCACTGGCATTTTAATGATAAACTTGCAAATACATCTTGCTTTTTTCCATCTGCGGTGGTATGATTAACTTAATTAAAAAACGTATACCAAGAGACATGAGCAAAGGTAAATAGGCGAATACGATTCGTCTTGTTTCCTTTGCTTTTTTTGTGTTCTGGTTTAAAGGAAAGGGAGATAAAACTATGTATGATGTAGCAATTATCGGTGCTGGCGTTGTCGGCAGTGCCATCGCAAGAGAGTTGTCAAAATATCATGTAAAAGCATGTGTCATCGAAAGAGATGAAGACGTGTGCTGCGGTACTTCAAAAGCTAATAGTGCTATTATTCACGCCGGCTTTGACGCAACACCGGGAACACTCAAAGCAAAGCTTAATGTAAGAGGAAACGAAATGATGGACCAATTATCCAAAGATTTGGATATTCCATTCAAGAGAAATGGTTCACTGGTTGTCTGCACTAAGGAGCAGGACCCTGCCGGCCTTGAGAAGCTGCTTGAGAAGGGAAAAGCAAACGGAGTTCCGGATCTTAAGATTTTAAACAGGGATGAATTACTGGAAATGGAGCCAAACCTCGCAGATGATGTAACATGTGCGCTTCTCGCTCCAACAGGCGGAATCGTTTGTCCATTCCATATGACAATGGCATTTGCTGAGAATGCTTTCACAAACGGGGTTGAATTTTTCCTCAACACAGAGGTTAAGAATATCGAGAAAACATCTGAGGGCTACAAGCTTTCAGTAGCTAAAAATCCAGTAGGCGCTGACGCAGTAAAGGGTGCTACTCCAGAAGCTTCTGAAATAGAGGCAAAGGTCATCGTCAACGCTGCCGGTGTATACGCTGATGTATTCAACAACATGGTAAGCCCAGAGAAATTACATATAGTTGCAAGAAAGGGCGAGTACATGCTCCTGGACAAGGCTGCAGGAAATCATGTAAGCCACACTATTTTCCAGCTTCCTAGCAAGATGGGCAAGGGCGTCCTCGTCACTCCTACAGTTCACGGCAACCTTCTCGTGGGTCCAACTGCTGTAGATGTAGACAACAAAGAGGCTGTAAACACAACTGCTGCCGGTCTTGACTCACTGGCTGCAACCTGTGCTCTTTCTGTAAAGAATGTACCTCTTCGTCAGGTCATCACATCCTTTGCAGGACTTCGTGCCCACGAGACCAAGGATGATTTCATCATCGGAGAGGCTGCCGGTGCAGAGGGATTTTTCAATGCCGCAGGAATCGAGTCACCTGGTCTTTCATCTGCTCCTGCAATCGGAGAGATGGTTGCCAAACTGGTTGCTGACAAGCTGGGACTTGAAAAAAATCCAGATTATGTAGGCACAAGAAAAGGCATCCTTCGTCCTGACACCTTATCGATTGAGGAAAGAAACAAGCTCATCAAGGAGCAGCCAGCCTACGGCAACATCATCTGCCGCTGTGAAATGATTACAGAGGGCGAAATCATTGATGCCATCCGCAGACCACTTGGCGCACGCTCCCTCGATGGTGTAAAGCGCAGAACCCGTGCGGGAATGGGACGCTGTCAGGCAGGCTTCTGCTCACCTAGAACAATGGAAATTCTTGAGCGGGAGGTTCCAATGAGCATGTATGATATTACCAAAAATGGCGGAAAGTCTACTTTTGTAGTAGGTCTTAACAAAGAGATTTAGGAGGTGCGTTATGAAAAATTATGATTTAGTAATTGTTGGTGGCGGTCCTGCTGGTCTTGCCGCTGCTGTCTCAGCAAGAGATAACGGAATAGAAAGCATTTTAATTATTGAGAGAGACAAGGAGCTGGGTGGTATCTTAAACCAGTGCATCCACAACGGCTTTGGACTCCATACTTTTAAAGAGGAGCTCACTGGTCCTGAATACGCATCACGTTTTGCAGAACAGGTCTATGAGAGAAAAATCGAATACAAGCTTAACACAATGGTTATGGATATTTCAGCAGAAAAGGTTGTCACAGCCATGAACCGTGAGGATGGAATGTTTGAGGTGCAGGCAAAAGCCGTAATCCTTGCCATGGGCTGCCGTGAAAGAAGCAGAGGCGCCCTCAATATACCAGGCTATCGTCCAGCAGGAATCTACTCAGCAGGTACAGCCCAGAGACTTGTAAACATGGAAGGCTATATGCCAGGCAAAAAGGTTGTCATCCTTGGTTCAGGAGATATCGGACTTATCATGGCACGCCGTATGACACTTGAGGGTGCTGAGGTCAAGGTTGTAGCAGAGCTTATGCCTTACTCTGGCGGTCTTAAGAGAAATATCGTACAGTGTCTTGATGATTTCGGCATTCCACTCAAGTTAAGCCACACAGTAGTTGACATTGAGGGAAAAGAAAGAGTTGAAGCTGTCACAATCGCAGAGGTTGGCCCTGACAGAAAACCAATTCCTGGAACTGAAATCAGATACGAGTGCGATACTCTTCTCCTCTCATGCGGATTATTACCTGAGAACGAATTGAGCCGCAGCGCCGGTGTAGAGTTAAGCCCTGTAACTTCTGGTCCAATCGTAAACGACAGTCTGGAGACAAGTATAGACGGTGTATTCGCCTGTGGCAACGTGCTTCATGTACATGATCTGGTAGACTATGTATCTCAGGAAGCTACTGCTGCCGGCAAGAACGCTGCAAACTACATAAAGAATGGCAAGAATACTTCCGCTAAAGCTGTTGAGATTTTCCCAGAGGGCGGAGTCAGATATACCGTACCTAAGTACGTCCGTCCTACCGAGATGGAGGATAAGCTCACAGTCCGCTTCCGTGTAGGCGCTGTATACAAGAACTGCTTCATAGCAACCTACTATGATGACACTCTTATCAACAAGCGCAAGAGACCGGTAATGGCACCTGGCGAGATGGAGCAGGTTGTTTTAGAAAAAGCAAAGCTTGCAGAATTTCCAGATTTGAGCAAGATTACTATCAGAATTGAGGAGGCGTAAATTATGGAAACAAGAGATTTAACATGTATCGGCTGTCCTTTAGGCTGCAGTATCGTAGTCACAATGGAAAACGGGGAGGTTACTTCAGTAACAGGAAATACCTGCCCAAGAGGTGATGCTTACGCACGAAAGGAAGTTACAAATCCAACCAGAATCGTAACCTCAACTGTCCGTGTAAATGGCGGAAGCCTTCCAATGGTTTCATGCAAGACCAAGGAGGATATCCCTAAGGAAAAAATCTTTGAAGTCACAGAAGCCTTAAAGTCTGTTACACTGGAAGCTCCTGTACATATCGGAGACGTGGTTCTCAAGGATGTGGCAGGAACTGGCGTAGATGTGGTTGCTACCAAGAATGTATAAAGCAGCCTTATCATTTTCAGCATAGGGGAGTATTCAATAATAAAGTATTTGTCAGGTATCTCACAAGTAATATGCGAGCTTGGCAACTAAAACCTCATGTGGTATTATTCTTCATGTAATCCACATGAGGTTTTTTGTTATTATAGGGAGATATAAGACCATGAAAAAAGAATTTAAAGAAGCACTTGAGGACTCTCCAATCATTGCCGCAATCAAGGATGATGAAGGCTTGAAAAAGTGTAAGGAAAGCGACAGCAAGGTTATTTTCATATTATACGGCGACATATGCAGTATCTCTGATATTGTAAACGAGGTTAAGTCAAGCGGTAAAATCGCAATGGTACACATAGATTTGATTACAGGACTAAGTTCCAAGGAAATCGCAGTAGACTTTATCAAAAAATATACTGATGCAGACGGAATTATAACCACAAAGCCAGCTCTCATCAAGCATGCAAAGGAGCTTGGCTTATACACCATCCTGCGTCTCTTTGTCATTGACTCCATGGCCTATGAAAATATCGAGAAGCAGTTAAAGGCAGCCAAGCCTGATTTAATCGAAATCCTGCCTGCCCTGATGCCAAAGGTCGTAAAGCGTATCTGTAAGCTGTCCTCCACCCCTGTAATTGCAGGCGGACTTGTATCTGAAAAGGAAGATATTATGGAGCTTCTGGATGCTGGCGTCACATCTGTGTCATCTACTAACACTGATATATGGTTTATGTAGATGATGTCAGTATCTTTTTCTATATTTAGACACAAAAATCTCCGGGTTATTTTATCCCCGGAGATTTTCTGTTACCTAAGTATGTGAGAGAAGCTGCCTGTGGCATGTTCGGCTGGTGGCAGGTTCTCTGTATTATCTGCCTTAAGCTTACTCTTCAGCCTCACCGCCGACTACAAATCTCTTTGTCTCATCACTTAAGGTCTCCATATTAGATGTATTATCATCAGACTGTCCCTTGATATCCAGAATCAGATTAACAAGTGTACATGTATCCTTGGCAGCTGACTCGATACCCTCTGCACACTGACCCACAGTGCTTGCTATATCGTTGACATTGTTGGTCATCTCAGCTGTAGTAGCCTTTATGAGTTCTGCCTTCTCACCATAGTCCTCAATCATCTCGCCCATCTTATCAGCATCATTGTCGTAGGAATCTGCAATCTGCTCGAATTTATGGAAGTCCTCAACTATATCTGTTCCCACAAATTCCATGAGCTCACTGGAATTATCTATAAGTCTCTCAACCGCTGCAATAACGCCTGCTGATATTCCCTGGATATTGTTGGCAGTCTCCTTTGACGAATCAGCCAGCTGTCTGATTTCATCGGCTACAACCGCAAAGCCTTTTCCAGCTTCGCCAGCTCTTGCAGCCTCTATTGAAGCATTTAAGGCAAGCAGGTTAGTCTGTGCTGCGATAGACAGAATGTCCTCAGTAAGACTCTCAATATCCTTAACCTTTCTACTCTCGTCAATAGCACTGCTCATCACATCCTTCTGCCTGCTGATATTGTCATTAATAACCTGGCAGCGTGACTGGGCACCCTTTCTCGCCTCTACCGCACGCTCCTTGACCTCGGCTACGAAATCATGTCCTTCCCTGGTAGCATCAGCCATGTCTGCAACCGCATTATCCACATCGGCAGTTCCCTGTGCTGTCTGGGCAGCAGAGCTTGATACCATATCCATTGAGCTTGCAAGCTCCTCCATAACTGCTGAGATATTGCTTGCATTTTCATTTGAGGTCTCAATACCCTGATTAATCATGCCTATTGATGTATTTACATTGCCGCTTACTGTTGTGATTGTGCCCATTACCTCTTCGAGGATTCCCACAAAGTCATTGACGCCGTCACACAAATCGCCAATCTCATCATTTGATTTGATATGGATTCTTCTATGTAATTCACCATGGCCGTCCTTGATGGTCTGTGACAGCTCTTCAAGCTGGAGCTTTGCACTCTTTGCCGGCTTTGCGATTGTCTGTGCCAGAATAAACTGTACAGCTATTACGAATATTGCGACCACCACAAGTAAAACATAGTTGAATGTAGTTGTTCCACTTATTCTGATTGCAGAATGTCTCGCAACTGTTGCGTTGAGTGTATCAAGCTCCTCCTGGAAGCTTTCCACCCTCTTATCTACCACCTCTACGAAATCATACATGCCGTTTACCAGTGCGCCACACTTGACATTGCTTCTTGCCACACTGGTGTCATATATGCCCTGACAGTAATCAATAAAATTGTTCATCGCACGGGCAAGCTCTTCCATGGCGGTATTGATTTCCTCTGAGTCTATCTCCTGTGCCTTTGCAGACATTACCTCCACATCAGTCCTCAGCTCATCAATCTTTGTCTGGAGAGAATCCTGCATGGTTGCTTCATTTGCGGTACCATATGATGTGTAACACAGATTGCTGTACAGCTGAACCTGCTGGAAGCAGACCTGCATTTTCTGGTTATCCTCCGCCAGCTCCATCTCCGCAGTAAGCTGCTTATTGAATTTGCCAATCTGCGTATTTGCGCTAATGTTCATGAAAACAATAGCAACTGTTGCAAGCAGTATAAAACCAAAGCTTGTGACCAGCTTAGACCTTATGCTGCGCCTTCTTACCTTCTTTTGTTTTTTCATGATGTAAAAACCCCCTATCTTAGGTACTATTATACTATTAACCCTTACAAAAATACAATACTTGTATTCATTTTTACCATAGAAATGGAAAGAGCCCCTTTACTTTGCTCTAAACAAAGTAACGAGGCTCTTTCCGAGGAGTTTAGTTATGAAAATGTTTATTAATAAAAAGGGAATAATGAAAAAGGAATTACTTCCTTTTACAGTGATTATTATATGTTGTAAATATGGACGGAATATGTCCGAATTAGAAAACATTTATAAAATCATCCATAAAAAATTTTATAAACAGTTTATAAACGTAATAATTAGGACATATTTCCCAGTCTGTAGTACATATTTCCTATAATATTTTCGTAAAAAGTTGTTCACAAAGTAGTACCTTTTCCCTATTCTCCTGTCCCTCCAAACTGTTCTCAAACCTTACAGTTCCTGGCTTTCCGTCATTTTCCAGAAGTCCAGCCTGTTGTAATCTTCTCTTCATTTCTCTGGCAGTACCCTCGGCTCCATCAAAAACCTGGACTTTTTCTCCGAGAATCTCCTGTATCATCCTGCGGGCAAACGGATAATGTGTACATCCAAGTACCACAGAATCCACCTTATTATCCCTGTACTCAAACAATAGCTCTGTGAGGTATTTTCTCAGGTCATCCCCCTCCAGATCCCCACGCTCAACAAAGTTCATAAGCCCCGGGCATGGCAGGGGAATAATTTCTCCCTGATCCTCGTATTTTGCCATAAGTGCCTTGAATTTTTCCTGGCTCACCGTCATAGGTGTTGCCATCACAAGCACTCTGGGATGCAGCTTGCACAGGACAGCCGGCTTGACCGCAGGCTCGATTCCAACTATAGGCACATCCGGATACATTTCCCTCAGAGTTCTGACTGCCGCACTGGTTGCCGTATTACAGGCAACCACAAGTCCCTTGCAGTTATCTTCAAAAAGCAGCCTCCTCGCATGCTCACAGGTAAGCTCTCTCACTTCCTGCAGGGTCCTGGTTCCATATGGTGCATTTTTTGAGTCGCCATAATATATAAAATTCTCGTTTGGTAAAATCTTTACCAGCTCTCCTAATACGCTGATTCCACCTACACCGGAATCAAAAACTGCTATAGGCTTCAAACTTCTTACTTCCTTTCCTAAAACACACAGCAATCTTGAAAATGATTTGCCATATGATATAATGAGCGTAGGCAATGAGACGTGCCAAATATGATAGACATTAG
>CAVFAM010000371.1:0-2156 GCA_963620375.1 Bacteroidaceae bacterium | reverse complement strand
AATATATGTTAAAATGCTTCGTAGGCAGGGTGATAAAATGGATAGAAATAATTTGATTGAAGGTCTGGCTGATGCTTTTAATGAGCATGAGAGACAGGCAAAGGAAAAAGAGGAAAAGGTTATAAAGGAAAGATGTGAGCAGGTTCAGCATGCCATCGATATGGGCTTTTTGACAGAGGCTGACGTGTATAAGCGTCTTCATGATGAGCGCAGCAAATAGATTTGGGAATGATTGGGGCAGTCGTAAGACTGCCCTGTGATATGTATAGATATGTGGTTTGTATAGACATAAGTGCAGATTAGAGAGGACAGGTCATATGAAGTGGAAAAAATATACAATTGAGACAACAACTGCCGCTGAGGATTTTCTGGCAGGTATGCTCATGGAGCTTGGCATAGAGGGAATAGAGGTTGAGGACAATATTCCGCTCACAAAGGAAGAGCAGGCAGATATGTTTATCGATTTTCTTCCAGAGCTGCCACCGGATGACGGTGTGAGCCATGTGAGCTTTTATATTGAGGTGGCAGGGGATTCTGAGGCATCAGACGAGTTTAAGGATGCCTTTGAGGATGTAGCATCTGAGGCATTTTCAAATACAGGAACAGAGATACTTCCACCAACAGGCATGACAGAGGAGGAGCAGAAGAAGCTCCTTATCAGGGTAAAAGAAAAACTTGAAGAGCTTAGAGATACTGTTGACATAGGAAGCGGTACTATCCTTTCATCTGAGACAGAGGATCTGGACTGGATAAATAACTGGAAGACCTTCTTTTCTTCATTTTACATTGAGGACTTACTTATTAAGCCTACATGGGAAGAGCTTAAGCCGGAGGACGAGGGCAAGCCTGTTATAGAGATAGACCCGGGCATATCATTTGGAACAGGAAAGCATGAGACAACCCAGCTTTGTATCAGACAGCTCATAAAGTATGTCAGAGGCAACGCTGATTTTACACCAGACTGGAAAAATCCGAGTGTGCTTGATGTGGGCTGTGGAAGCGGAATCCTCTCCATTGTGGCATTAAAGCTTGGGGCAGACCATGTGGTTGGTACAGACCTTGATGCTGACTGCATGATTTCTACAAGGGATAATATGAAGGTCAACCACTTAGATGAAAATCTGGGTACTTTTTATGTCGGAAACCTTATAACAGACAAGGATTTGCAGGACAAGGTGGGAAATGAGTGCTACGAGATAGTTGTGGCTAACATCCTTGCGGATGTAATCATTCCTATGGCACCTGTTATTCCGGACAGACTCAAAAAGGGTGGATATTTTATCACCTCAGGAATAATAGATTTCAAGGAAAACGAAGTAAAAGAAGCTATTGAGAAGGCTGGTCTTGAAATCGTAGAGATAAATCATCAGGGCGAGTGGGTAAATATCACAGCCCGCAAGAATTAATAGCAGAGGACAGGGTATGTATCAGTTTTTTGTCAGTGATGAACAGGTATATGACGGAAAAATCCAAATCACCGGTTCAGACGTAAACCATATAGGACATGTACTGCGCATGAAGCCGGGGGTAAAAATCAGAATAAGCGATGAGAGCGGCAGGGCATATTTCTGCACAATAGAGTCCATAAGCGAAAATGACGTGTGGGCTGTGATTGATGAAGCCGACGAAAAGGGCACTGAGCTGCCATGCAGGGTGGTGCTTTTTCAGGGACTGCCAAAGAGCGACAAGATGGAGCTTATTATACAAAAGGCTGTGGAGCTGGGAGTAAATGAAATCGTCCCTGTTGCCATGAAAAACTGTGTCATGAAGCTGGATGAGAAGAAGGCTGACAAGAAAATTGAACGCTGGCAGAGCATAGCAGAGAGTGCAGCAAAGCAGTCAAAGCGCACGATTATTCCCAAAATTTCACATCCTGTAAAGTATAAGCAGGCAGTTGAAATGGCAGCAGAGCTTGATATAAGCCTGGTTCCATATGAAAATGAGCGTGGAATGGATGCAACCAGAGAGATAATTGATGGAATTGCAGAAGCACTATCACAGAGCATTGGCATAATTGTAGGACCAGAGGGCGGCTTTGCGCCGGAGGAGATTGCCATGGTTGACGAAATCCCTTCAATGCACAGAATAAGCCTTGGAAGAAGAATTTTAAGGACTGAGACAGCAGGAATGGCAGCACTTGCCATGCTGGTATACAG
>CAVFAM010000370.1:0-6727 GCA_963620375.1 Bacteroidaceae bacterium | reverse complement strand
CAGCAGATTTTAAGCCTCCTTGAGTGCAATAATGAGGAAGTAAAACAGGAAAATTCTAATAAGAATCCGACAGTGAACAGCGTTCAGCGTGACTATATGGCTGGTGAGGTCAGCAAGGATATCACCAGAAGATTCCTTCTCCCAGAGGACATTGTGGAGGCTCATGAGAAGGGACTCATCCATTTCCATGATGCAGATTACTTTGCCCAGCATATGCACAACTGCTGTCTTGTAAACTTAGAGGACATGCTCCAGAATGGTACTGTTATCAGTGAGACCATGATAGACAGACCAAAGAGCTTCTCTACAGCATGCAATATTGCTACACAGGCGATTGCCCAGATAGCAAGCTCACAGTACGGTGGACAAAGTATTTCACTTGCCCATTTAGCCCCATTTGTGCAGGTCAGCCGTGAAAAATTCCGCAAGCAGGTAAGGGCTGAGTTTGATGCAATCGGTCTTGAATATGATGAGGAAAAAGTAAATACAGTGGCTGAGCTCAGAGTCAAGGAAGAAATAAACCGTGGTGTCCAGATGATACAGTATCAGGTCATCACACTTATGACAACAAACGGACAGGCTCCATTTATCACAGTGTTTATGTACTTAAATGAGGTGCCAGAGGGACAGACCAAGGATGATCTGGCTGCAATCATTGAGGAGATGCTGCACCAGAGAATACAGGGTGTTAAGAATGAGAAGGGTGTTTATATCACACCAGCCTTCCCTAAGCTTATCTATGTCTTAGAGGAGGACAATATCACAGAGGATTCAAAATACTGGGAGCTTACAAAGCTTGCAGCCCAGTGCTCTGCCAAGAGACTTGTTCCGGATTACATTTCAGAAAAGGTAATGAAGGAATTAAAGGATGGCGATGTATACACATGTATGGGCTGCCGTTCATTCCTTACAGTGGACAGATGCTCACCAGCAGTTGGAAATGTGGCAAGAGCGCACAATTACGTAGATGGCAAGAGAAAATACTACGGCAGATTCAATCAGGGTGTCGTTACAATAAATCTTGTAGATGCAGCCTGCTCTTCAGGCGGAGACGAGAAGAAGTTCTGGGAAATCATGGACGAGCGTCTTGAGCTCTGTTACAGAGCACTTATGTGCAGACACAAGAGACTTCTTGGCACACCATCAGATGTGGCACCAATCCTGTGGCAGAACGGAGCACTTGCCAGACTTGAGAAGGGTGAAGTTATTGACCCATTATTATTCAACGGATATTCAACAATATCCCTTGGCTATGCAGGACTCTGCGAGTGCGTGCGTTATATGAAGGGCGTATCACATACAGAGCCAGAGGTAGGAACTCCATTCGCCTTAAAGGTAATGCAGTACTTAAATGATGCGTGTACAAGATGGAAGGAGGAGACAAATATTGACTTCTCATTATATGGTACACCACTTGAGTCAACCACATATAAGTTTGCCAAGTGCTTACAGAAGCGTTTCGGTGTGATTGAGGGTGTGACAGACAAGAACTACATCACAAACAGCTACCATGTACATGTGACAGAGGAGATAAACGCCTTTGATAAGTTAAAATTCGAGGCTCAGTTCCAGAAGCTTTCACCGGGAGGAGCAATCAGCTATGTAGAGGTTCCTAACATGCAGGATAATATACCGGCTGTCTTATCAGTGATGCAGTATATATATGAAAATATCATGTATGCAGAGCTTAATACCAAGAGCGATTACTGTCAGGTATGCGGCTATGATGGAGAAATCAAAATCGTAGAGGAGGAAGGCTCAGGCAAGCTGATTTGGGAGTGCCCACACTGTGGCAACCGTAATCAGGACAAGATGAGCGTTGCCCGCCGTACATGTGGATATATCGGTACCCAGTTCTGGAATCAGGGACGTACACAGGAGATTAAGGAGAGAGTACTTCATCTGTAAAATTAAATCTTGAATTAATACTTGCAATAATTATAAATCTCAGCACTTTGAGTAAATCGGAGCTGCTGAGATTTTTGTATACCAAGGTATGCAGGAGAAGTATGCGGGAAATGCTGTTGGTGGCAGTTTTTTATAACAAAGTATACTGTAAGAGTATACACTTGAAGCGTAGTAATAATATCGACTGAGTTATGTATGACAATATATGTTTGTATACAAACAACCTGTGCGTTTGCTGCTGGGATTGCTTTTATTTTGAAAACGGCATATACTATTTCTGACCCTTGTTTATTCCATAGGAGTGAGCAGGGGTATGTCCGTAAATGAATGAGAGGAAATATAACATATGAAATACGCATCAATAAAATACTGCGACATAGCAAACGGCTTGGGCTGCAGGACAGTGCTCTTTGTATCAGGCTGCAGGAACCACTGCAAGGGCTGTTTCCAGCCGGAGACATGGTCATTCGATTACGGAGAGGACTTCACAGATGAAGTGCAGGAGGAAATTTTCAAATCCCTGGCACCAGCCTATGTGCAGGGGCTTACTCTTCTTGGAGGAGACCCATTTGAGGAGGAAAATCAAAAAGCCCTGCTTCCATTTGTCAGAAAAGTCCGTGAGCAATATCCCAACAAAGACATCTGGGCATATACAGGATATGTCTATGACGAGGATTTAGTAAAGGGTGGCAGAAAATACACGGAGGACACAGATGCCCTGTTATCCATGATAGATATATTGGTGGATGGACCATTTGTGGAGGAATTAAAGGACATAACCCTCAAATTCAAGGGCTCATCCAACCAGAGGGTGATTGATTTAAAGAAAACCAGAGAAATCGGAGAGATAGTAATTGCAATTTGATGTATACATGTGTCTGATGAAAGGTTTAAGACAGGAATTTAGAACAAGAGATTGCAAAATTCCTGCAAACATGGCAAAATAGCCTTGGTAATTGTTTGAACAAGGGAGAAATATACATGAAGAAAAAATGGAGTATGATTCTTGGCGTGATATGCTATGCACTTGGAATTTTTTGCTCAATATATGTGGGTGGCTGGCTTATGCTTATAAAGCCCATACAAGGATTACTTGCAGCATATACTATGAAGACATTAACATTTTCTTTTCTGCTAAAAAGCATAGTAAAGATTGCATTTTCATCGACCTTTGGCGGGCTGGTATGGTGCATAGGATATATAGGTTATAACTTTTTCAGGGGGACAGAGGATCCTGACTGGAACGCAATAGAAGAGAAGTTCAAGACAAAGATAGCAAAGCTTGAGCAAAGAGATAGGGAAGCAGAAGAAAAAGCAGAGACAGAAAAGGTTGAGGAATAAAAATGAAATTAAGAGTACCTGATTATTACAGTGAGTTTTCCTGCATTGCAGATAAGTGCAAGGATAGCTGCTGTATAGGCTGGGAGATAGATATTGACGAGGATACTCATGATTATTACAGGCATATTGATGGTGAGTTTGGTGAGAGACTTAAGGAAAATATGTATATAACAGAGGACGGCGATTATAGCTTTAGATTAAAGGAGCATGGTCGTTGTCCTTTCTTAAACTCCCAAAATCTGTGCGATATCTGCATAGAGCTTGGAGAGGAAGCCTTAAGCGAGGTCTGCACAGAGTACCCGAGATTTGCCATAGAGTATGAGGATGTATTGCAGAAATGCTTAAGCCTGTCCTGCGAAGAGGTGGGACGAATCCTGTTTACCAGAGAAGAGCCTGCCAAGTATGTTGAGATGGAGCTGTCAGAAGAAGGATATTTTTGCGATACTTGCGAGCATGATGATAATTTTGGCGGAAATAAAATAGAGTTTGGCGAGCATAATGGAAAAAGCTGTGAAGCAGAAGTGTGGACATGTGAGAAAGAAAGTTACACTGGAGAAGGAACATATGTAGAAGAAAATCACAAGTCAGATGAAGATTGTGATATAGATGTGTATGCTATCAATCCTACATTCATGGAAAAAGTACAGGACACCATGCTTGAAATTTTGGAGAACAGAAGCAAAAGCATCTGGTACAGAATGCAGGATTATCTGAGCTTTGCGCAAACTGTACAGGAAGCCATCAATAAGGGGGATGAACCTGGTTTAACAGAGGATTATAAGACCCAGGCACTAAGCCAGGAAAAGAAATTGTCAGATTATTCATCATGGAATAATTTTGCAGGATTTTCTGCAAGATTTAGTATATTTGAAAAGATGGAAACACTAGATGCTGAGTGGGACATGGCAAAGAGAGAGATAAGAGACACTCTGACAGAGGACTCATATACTGAAAAATTGCAGGATTTTATGAAATCAGAGGATATGCTCGAAAAAGATTATGAGCATCTGATGACATATTTTACCTTCAGGTATATGCTAAACTCTGTCTATGACAGCAATGTAATATCATATGCAAGGCTTGCTGTCTTATTTACACTTATGATTAGGGATATGGACCTTGTCAGGTACCATTTGAAGGGAAAGCATTACGCTTTAAGTGACAGGATTGATGTGGCAAGGATTTTTTCCAAGGAGGTAGAGCACTCCGAGGATAATGTGGAATATGCACGAGAAGAAATTATGTTTAAACCCCAGATTTCATGAATATGAAATCCGGGGTGTTTTACTTACTTATCCAGCAAATCCGTATAAAATTCAGTATAATCTGTCTTACCTTCCTTAATATAATCAATCGCAGAAGAAGGATGCTGGTTCAGCCGTCCAGTCAGCAGATAAGGAATATCATATCCCCATACAGCCCCGGATGCCTTAACCTGAAGCATATGCTCCTCAATAAACTTAAGCACAGGGAAGATATTGTACTTAGGATTTTTAAGGAAACTTAAGAGCAGCTCTGTCGCACAGTTGCCGGCTCCACGTCCCATACCCATCATAGTACAGTCTAAGAGGCTTACACCTCTTGCAGCAGCCTCGATAGTATTGGCAAAGGCAAGCTGCTGGTTGTTGTGGGCATGCATACCTATGTATTTTCCGTATTTTTCTCCGATTTCAGTGTATTTGTCAGCGATGCTTCTAATCTGCTCAGGATAGAGGGCACCATAGCTGTCTACAATGTAGATACCATCAGCTGAGCTTTGTCCTACCATTTCAAGAGCTTGGTCTATGTCAGCCTCCTTGGCGTTGGAAACCGCCATGATATTACATGTTACCTCGTAGCCCTTAGCCTTTGCATCCTCAATCATGTCGATTGCAGCAGGCATCTGGTGTACATATGTGGCTACACGCACCATGTCGATTACGCTTTCGCTCTTTGGCAGGATATCTTCCTTATAATTACAGCGTCCCACATCTGCCATTACAGAAATCTTCATATCAGAATTGTTGTCACCTACGATAGCACGGATGTCATCCTCGTCGCAGAACTTCCATTTGCCAAATTTATTTACATCAAATAATTCCTTAGATGCCTTGTAACCAAACTCCATATAATCAACGCCGGCCTTGACATTTGCACGATAGAGAGCGTTGATAAAGTCCTCTGTAAACATAAAATTGTTTACAAGACCTCCATCTCTTATTGTTGCATCAAACACCTTGATGTCTGAACGTACTGTCATTAAGTCGCCTTTTTGAGCCATTTTCGTTTCCTCCTGAATGTTTGTCACTTTAATGCGTTCCAGTTTAACACTTTAAAGCGGATGAGCATATCTTACCATATTCATAAGAAAAATCAAGAAAAATTATTAATTTATTATTTAAACTTAATATTTTCTTAAAAGCCTTTTCATGGAAAACCATTGTGCTAGAATGCAAAATGAGCACAGAGGAAGTGCGAAGAAGAGATAAAGAAAAAGGAGAATAGCATGAAAAAAGGATTTTTCAAAAGCAAAAAATCAAAGGTTTTATTGATAGTGCTTATCGTGATTATGGTCTTAGTTGCTCTTATAGCCAGAGCGTGTGGCAATATGGTAAGCAGTGTGGCAGATGGCATGACATTCGTCGAGGTGCAGAAGGCTGAGGTCAGGGACTTGTCCCAGTACATTTCTGTAACCGGTAACGCAGAGGGAGTCAGCAAGACAAATGTAACCTCAAAGGCATCGGCTGAAGTAACAGCAGTCAATGTATCTGTGGGAGATGAGGTGA
Source organism: Bacteroidaceae bacterium (assembly GCA_963620375.1). Lineage (GTDB taxonomy): Bacteria > Bacillota > Clostridia > Lachnospirales > Lachnospiraceae > Roseburia. Next base: position 713 of record CAVFAM010000370.1, on the reverse strand, counting down.
CAGCAGGCGATGTGCTTGCAACACTGGATTCATCATCTATATCTTCACAGATAAGCTCAGCCAAAACTACAATCAGCAACCAGCAGGCAATTACACAAAATACCTATGGTCAGAACCAGAGAGCCTTAGAGCAGGCACAGGAGGATTACAACACAGCAAGCAATCAGCTTGCAGCAGACAGGGGCACTCTTGACAGCAAAAATGCAACACTGGCAACACTTGACCCTGCATCTGAGGAATATGCAGCCCTTGCAGCAGAGATTGAGTCAATAAAAGCAACTGTAGCATCAGAGCAGTCAGCACTTACATCCTTGTCAAGAGCGGTAGAGTCAGCACAAAACGTAGTTGATATGGAGAAATACCAGTCATCAGATGATACTGCATCTACAACCCTTGATGGTTTAAAGGAGCAGCTTGCAGACTGTGAGCTTACAGCACCTATAAGCGGTGTAGTCACAGCTGTAAATGTGTCAGTTGGAGACAGCAATACACCGGGAACAGTCTTATTTACCATAGAAGATACAAGCACAATGAAGATAACAGCCGCAATCGATGAGAAGGACATCCTCAAGGTAAACGAGGGACAGGAGGTAGTTATCACTTCCAATGCGTTAGGTGATACCAAGCTGTCAGTTGTTGTGAGCAAGGTAGTAAAGGTCAAGAGTGCATCCACAGCAGGAGCAGATGCTTCCGGCGTTCAGACAGCAGCAGGA
>CAVFAM010000369.1:0-2669 GCA_963620375.1 Bacteroidaceae bacterium | reverse complement strand
TGTCATGTGACACAGTGACAACTATGCCATCATAGCCATCCAGATAGTCCTCCAGGATTGCCAGAGTCTCTGTATCCAAATCGTTGGTCGGCTCGTCAAGGATTAACACATTAGGGGCTTCCATCAGGACTCTTAATAGGTGGAGTCTTCTCTTTTCTCCACCGGAAAGCTTGCCGATTGGGCTGTACTGCTGGCTTGCAGGAAAAAGAAACCTCTCAAGCATGGCAGAGGCAGACACCAGTCCATCCTCTGTCTTTACATACTCTGCAGCATCCTTGATATAGTCTATCACCTTCTGGCTGCTGTCTAAGCTTATCTCCTGACCATAGTAGCCTATCTTTACGGTCTGTCCTATCTCTATGCTTCCGCTGTCCGGGGTCAGCTCTCCTGCTATCATCTTCATGAGAGTGGTTTTTCCACAGCCGTTTCTGCCCACAAATCCGATTCTGTCTTTTTTCAGGAATATGTAAGTAAAATCATCTACTATTTTTTTGTCCCCAAAGGATTTGCATATGTTATTAAGCTCTATGGTTGTCCTGCCCATTCGTGAAGAAATGGATGACAGCTCAAGCTTATCATCAATCTGTGGTCCCTTCTGGTCTCTCAGGGCTTCATATCGCTGTATGTGTGCCTTCTGCTTTGTGGAACGGGCTCTGGCGCCTCTCTGCATCCACTCGATTTCTTTTCTGAGCACTGACTGGCGTTTTCTCTCTGTAGCCCTGGCACTGTCCTCTCTGGCTGCCTTTAGCTCCAGAAAGCCTGTGTAGTTTGTCTCATAGCTGTAGGCGTGTCCCTTGTCGATTTCCACAATTCTGTTGCAGACACTGTCAAGGAAATACCTGTCATGGGTTATCATGATGATTGCCCCTCTGAAGCCTCTTAAGAAACTTTCAAGCCACTCTACCATCTCATAGTCCAAATGGTTAGTAGGCTCATCCAGTATCAGCACGTCACAGGGCTTTAAAACTGCTGCTACAAGGGCAATTCTCTTTCTCTGACCTCCCGACAATTCGCCTGTTTTCTGGTTTATGTCTGTTATCCCAAGCTTCATAAGCAGCGACTTTGCATCGCTCTCCATCGACCATCTTAAATGCTCGTCAAGCTCTGTCATAACAATCTGGCTCATGACCTGGTCTATAACTGATTTGTCAGGGTCGTAGTCAGGATTCTGTGGCAGGTAATTGATTACTATATGGTTTGCCCTGGTCACAGTGCCCTCATCCGGCTCCTCAAGCCCTGCCACAATCTTGAGCAGGGTGGACTTTCCTGTGCCGTTTATGCCTATGATTCCTACCTTTTCATTTTCCTGCACATAAAAGGAAGCCTTTGAAAAAAGCTCCCTCTCTGTATATACCTTTGTAATGTTTTCTACATTGATTATATTCATTCTATTCCTCTTTCAGGGCTTCCCTCTGCTCTGCCTTAGCCTTAAGTATTGCTTCATTGAGGGATAACATCTTTGCGTCAAGCTCTGTGACAATCTCTGCACATTCCCTCAAATCATGGCTTATATATTCAGGTGCATTTCCCTCGAATTTGTAATATATCTTGTGCTCAAGGCTCGCCCAGAAGTCCATGGCTATTGTCCTAATCTGGATTTCCACCTTGGTATCCACCACTCTGTCTGATAAAAAGATTGGCACTGTCACTATCATATGATAGCTTTTGTAACCGCTCGCCTTTGGATTTCTGATATAGTCCTTGACCGAGATAACCGTCAAATCATTCTGTTTTCCAATCATCTCTGCCATCTTATATATATCTGATGTAAAAGAGCATACGATTCTGACTCCTGCTATGTCCTTCACATATGTTATCATATTTTCAATGGTGCTGTCATATCCCTGCTTCTTAAGCTTCTTTACTATGCTTTCAGGGGTTTTGATTCGTGTCTTTATATATTCAATAGGGTTATAGCTATGTATATGCTTAAACTCATCGTTCAGGATTTCCACCTTGGTCTGCACTTCCTTCAGCGCAGAATTGTACAAAAACATCAAGGTTTCCCAACTATCTATACTCTCATCCAGCTTTTCTGGTCTGATGTCCATTATAATACCTCCCATGCACACTCTCTATTCTTCGATAATATGCATTTCCAAATAATCAAATTCAATCTCTTCTACGAAATTATCCTTAGTAAATTTTGTCACGCCACGCTTCTTAAATTCCTTGACATTGGTGTCAAGCCATATAGGCTTTGGCAGATCAAAATCATAGCATGCCTTCTCTAATGCGTTAAATATCTTATGAGTTCTGGTTTCATCAGAGTAATCTTCAATTGTTTCTTCCTCAAGCAATCGTGTATCCTTGTATATTTTAAACCAGATTCTCATTTTTTCTCCTTCTTTGTCTGTTACACTCATACATCAACAGCGTAGCCGAAATCGCTGCGTTTAAGGACTCAACCCTGCCCTCCATAGGGATTTTGATATAGGTGTCCGCCATGTCTGCGATTTGGTCAGAGAGACCATTTCCCTCGTTCCCAATCATAAAGCCACAGGCTTTTGTATACTCAGGCTCATCGTATGACAGCTCTCCCTTTAAATGCGCCGCATATAATTTTACGCTATTTTCCTTCAAAAAATTAATTGTATCTTCCAGGTCATCTGATATGTAGTATGGCATCCTGTAGAGGCTTCCCATGGTTGAGCGCACAGTCTTTGGAT
>CAVFAM010000368.1:0-10353 GCA_963620375.1 Bacteroidaceae bacterium | reverse complement strand
AAGGGTTACTACATCCAGAATCTTCATCATTTCCCATGCTTTTTTCATGGAAATATGACCACTGACACCCTCTGTCTTTCTGATATGGATATCCTTAATCTGGGTGCCCACATCCTGTATCAGCTCAGGTGCATCCACCTTGAAATAGTCAAGCACAAAGGCAGTCTCCGCATTTATCGCCCCTGCCCTCCTTGGTACATAGACAAGCTTATGCTCTTTCTCAGATGGATTTTCCCTCTCAACCTCGTTCTTTAAATATGAATATGTTATTGCGGCACATATTGAATCAGTATCCGGATTCTTATGTCCTACAATCCACACCTTCTTTTCTTTCATACAAAATTCTCCTTTCAAGCAAGCTTGAAGCCCCAGTCCCAATGGGTAACTGACAGCTTCTCTGGATACATTGCAACGAGAAAAATGCAATTCCCTTATTGGGAATTGCACTATATGCAGCAATCTATTGTTAAATATGAATTATTCCAAATGAACATAAAATAATTACAATTATACCAATCGTATTAACAAGGGCAAGGGCAAAGCCTGCAATCGCAAATTTCCTGTTTGTATTTGCCACTGCCTCTATTGCAGATACATTATCTACCTTTTCGTCCATTTCCTTGAACAAATCCTGAATGTTCCTGTAACACATTACATTTTCAGAATGTACCTTTTCAGATATTTCCTGCTTCAATGTGACAAGCTCATCGCTAAGCTCTGCCAGTGAGTTGAGCATGTGCTCATTTGCCTCTGACTGCTCCTTTGAGATTGCCTTTGTCTGCTCTAAGGTAGCATCGACCTTATCTGAAATCTGGTTCTTTAATTCGTTGGTGCTGTCCTCTACACTCTTTACTGACTTCTCAACGCCCTCTGTGTAGGTCTTAAGCTCGCCACTCATAGATGCTTCTATCTCCTGCATCTTGCTGTTGACACGCTCAATAAGTACGTCTATCTGCTTCTCAACCTGGGCTGTTATTCCATCTACCTTTTCCTGGCGCTCATCAAGTATCTGCTTTAGCTCCTCCGCCTTCTCTTCACGCTCTGCGACTATGCTCTGGAGCTCATTTGCTTTTGTTTCCTTACTTGAAAGCATTTCCTGGAGCTGTTTTGCTTTCTCCCTGAATTCATCTATCTGACTTAATAAAAAATCGTCCTTATCCAATTTCTTCTGCATCCTTTCGCGAGTTCTATTTACACTGACGCTGACTGTTTTCCTTCTCTGGTCAGTCTTCGGATTAGTACGAGCCTTTTTTCTGGTGAATAAGCTAATCATGACTAAATCTCCCTCGTTACCACTATGTACAATTCTATCATGTCATTTTCTCAATGTAAAGAACAAAAACTCATGTATAAAAAGGGAAAAATTGAGGCAGCCATAAAATGACTGCCTCAACAAATATCTTACAATATTTAATTATGCCAATTATTTACCAGCATAAAGAGTTACTAACTTCTTAAGGTGCTCATAGCGATCCTTAGAATTAGCCTCTGCTGAAGCGAATAACTCAGCAGCTCTTGTAGGATTGAACTTAGCAAGTGAAGCGTAACGGTTCTCTCCCTTAAGGAATGCCTGGTAATCTCCTGTTGGCTCCTTGCTGTCTAATGAGAATGCATCTTTGCCCTCAGCAGCAAGTGTTGGGTTGTAACGGAAGTTGAACCAGTATCCAGACTCAACAGCGAGTTTCTCCTCTGTCTGAGCCTTGCTCATACCCTTCTTGATACCATGGTTGATACATGGAGCATAAGCAATGATAAGTGATGGTCCTGGATAAGCCTCTGCCTCAGCAATAGCCTTAACACACTGATTCATGTCAGCACCCATTGAGATGTGTGCTACATAAACGTATCCATAGCTCATTGCGATTCCAGCAAGGTCTTTCTTCTTTGTCTCTTTTCCACCTGCAGCGAACTGTGCGATAGCTCCTGTTGGTGTAGACTTAGAAGACTGTCCACCTGTATTTGAATATACCTCTGTATCGAATACCATGATGTTGATATCCTTACCAGATGCTAATACGTGGTCTACTCCACCAAATCCGATATCGTATGCCCATCCGTCACCACCGAAGATCCACTGTGACTTCTTAGCAAGGTAATCTTTCTCTTTTAATACTGCCTTAGATGCATCACATCCACAAGACTCTAATGCTGCAACTAACTTCTCTGTAGCTGGTCCGTTCTCGATACCAGAAGCGAATGTATCATTCCACTCCTTGATAGCTGTCTTAACGTCCTCTTTGTCTGTGTTAGCAGCGATTCCATCTAACTCATCCTTTAATCTGTCACGGATTGCTCTCTGAGCAAGTAACATACCATATCCGAACTCAGCAGCATCCTCGAAAAGTGAGTTAGACCAAGCTGGTCCATGTCCCTGCTTATTTGTTGTATATGGTGTAGAAGGTGATGAGTTAGCCCAGATTGATGAACATCCTGTAGCATTTGCAATGTACATTCTGTCACCGAATAACTGAGTGATTAACTTAGCGTATGGAGTCTCTCCACATCCACCACAAGCTCCTGAGAACTCAAGTAATGGCTGACGGAACTGAGAACCCTTAACAGAGTTAATCTTGAACTTCTCGATTACATCCTCTTTATCCTCAAGAGTTACAGCATAATCGAAGTACTTCTGCTCATCCTCATTTGTCTCAAAGCTAGCCATGTTAATAGCCTGTACTTTGTCTGGACATACGTTTACACAAGATCCACATCCTGTACAGTCGAATGCTGAAACAACGATTGCGAACTTGTATCCAGGTACAAGGTTGAGATCCTTCATCTGCATTCCTTCTGGAGCTGCAGCTGCCTCAGCCTCTGTCATAGCTACTGGACGGATTGCTGCATGAGGACATACATATGAACACTGGTTACACTCGATACACTTTGTAGCATCCCATACTGGAACGTCTGTTGCTACACCACGCTTCTCGTATGCAGCTGTACCTGATGGTGTCCAACCTGTCTGGTATTTCTTAACAACAGATACAGGAACTGTGTTACCCATCTGTCCGTTAACCTTCTGCTGGATGTTCTTAACGAAATCAACAACCTCAGCGTTATCTCCAACAACTTCCTTAGAGAAGTCATCATCTGTGCAGTTCTTCCAGCTCTCTGGAACGTCAACCTTAACATAAGCTGTAGCACCAGCATCGATAGCGTCGTGGTTCATCTTTACAACGTCATCACCCTTCTTAGCGTATGACTTTGTAGCAGCATCCTTCATTAACTTGATAACTTCTTCCTCTGGAATAAGCTTTGTTAATGAGAAGAAAGCTGACTGAAGAACAGTGTTGATACGGTTTCCAAGACCAATCTCTTTACCAATCTTAACACCATCAATGATGTAGAAGTTGATATTGTTCTCAGCGATGTATCTCTTAACCTGTCCTGGTAATTTCTCGTCTAACTCATCTACAGACCACTGTGTGTTGAAGAGGAATGTTCCACCTGGAACAAGATCCTGAACCATGTTGTACTTGTAGATGTAAGCTGTACAGTGACAAGCAACGAAGTTAGCCTGTGAAATTAAGTATGTAGAACGAATTGGTGTGTGTCCAAAACGTAAGTGTGAAATTGTAACACCACCAGACTTCTTAGAGTCATAATCAAAGTAAGCCTGAGCATACATATCTGTATGGTCACCAATGATCTTGATAGAGTTCTTGTTAGCACCTACAGTACCGTCAGCACCGAGTCCCCAGAACTTACAGTTTGTAGTTCCTTCTGGAGTTGTAACAGGATTCTCCTTAACCTCAAGTGAAAGGTTTGTAACATCATCGATAATACCGATTGTAAATCTTGGCTTCTCAATGTTGTTGTATACAGCGATAATCTGTCCAGGAGTAGTATCCTTAGATCCTAATCCGTAACGTCCGCTTGTGATTGTAACCTGATCAAACTTAGAACCCTTAAGAGCTGCAACTACGTCTAAGTATAATGGCTCACCAAGTGATCCAGGCTCTTTTGTTCTGTCTAATACAGCGATTGTCTTAACTGTATCTGGGATAGCATCGATAAGGGCTTCCTTTACGAATGGTCTGTAAAGACGAACCTTAACAACACCAACCTTCTCTCCACGAGCCATTAAGAAATCAATTGTCTCGTCGATTGTCTCACATACAGAACCCATAGCGATGATAATCTTCTCAGCATCTGGAGCTCCGTAGTAGTTGAATAATTTATAATCAGTTCCGATCTTCTCGTTTACTTTGTTCATGTACTCTGTAACGATAGCTGGAAGCTCATCATATGCAGTATTACATGACTCTCTTGACTGGAAGAAGAGGTCTGGGTTCTGAGCTGAACCTAACTCAACTGGGTGATTTGGATTTAATGCGTTCTTACGGAAAGCATCGATTGCATCCATATCTACCATCTCTTTGAGATCCTCATAATCCCATGTCTCAATCTTCTGAATCTCGTGTGATGTACGGAATCCATCGAAGAAGTTGATGAATGGAAGACGTCCCTTGATAGCTGCCATATGAGCAACTGGAGTAAGGTCCATTACTTCCTGTACTGAAGACTCACAAAGCATTGCAACACCAGTCTGACGACAAGCATATACGTCTGAATGATCTCCGAAAATATTTAATGCATGTGTAGCTACACAACGTGCAGATACATTGAACACACCTGGAAGTCTCTCACCAGCAATCTTGTAAAGGTTAGGGATCATAAGTAAAAGTCCCTGAGATGCTGTGTAAGTTGTTGTTAAAGCTCCTGCTGTTAATGAACCGTGTACTGTACCAGCAGCACCAGCCTCAGACTGCATTTCAGTTACCTGAACTGTCTGTCCGAAAATGTTCTTTCTACCAGCGGTAGCCCACTCATCTGTAGCCTCTGCCATTACAGATGAAGGTGTGATAGGATAGATAGCTGCAACATCAGTGAATGCATATGAAGCATGAGCTGCTGCATGGTTTCCATCCATTGTTAACATTGAACGTTTCATGATAATTCCTCCTAATGTAATCTTTAAAAGTTCAAATAAACAGACATCAATTCCCAATGTCTCTTAATTATTACTATAGGATGTCAAATATCAAAAATCAAGTTTTTTTGTTAGTACATAATCATAAATACAGTTTTTCAAATTTTACTGTGGAGACTGGCTCGTTACACAGGTAGCCCTGACCATATTTAAAGCCGCACTCTACAAGAGTTGCACACTGCTCTTCAGTCTCTATGCCCTCAAAAATAATCTCCTTTTCTGCAACAGACACTATATCTCCCATCGCCTTGAGCATTGCCACATTCTGCTGGTTAAACTCCTTATCCAGAAAGCTCTTGTCAACCTTTACCACATCCGCCGGCAAATCGGTGAGTACAAACAGTGACGAATATCCCGTTCCAAAATCATCAATGGATACCCTGAAGCCCTTGTCCCTGAGCTTTGCAAGACAGCTCAAAAGCCCCTCATGATTTCTTGCTATAACCCCCTCCGTTATCTCTATCTCAATGTATTTCGGCTCAATCAGGTATTTATTTGTGATAGCACTTATCCTGTTCAGGAACTCCCTGCCGTCTCCATCAAAATGCCTGCCCGAAAAATTAACAGATATGACCAGCTCTCTCTTGTGCTGCTGGCGCCACTTGGTCATAAGCTTTAATACTTCTTCATATATGTAGAAATCAAGCTCAGTAATATAGCCTATCCGCTCCAGTACATCTATGTAGCTGTTTGGATAATATACGTTTCCATCAGGCTTTCTCCACCTTGACAGGGCTTCTGCGCCATAAACCTCACGGCTTGACAGGTCAAATTTAGGCTGGAGGAACACTTCAAAATCCGACCTGTACAATGCCTCATAGAACTCCGCTATTACCTGCTGTTCCTCAACTCGTCTCGCTCTGAGCCTGTCGTCAAAGACAACAATATCCCTCTTTACAGACCTCTTGGATGCTTTCCATGCCAGGTTGGCATTTTCTATGGCAGTCTCCACCTCCACCTTGTCCGACTCTATGAAGTAGAGACCTGCGGAAATAGACAGGCCGCTGCTTGGATACTGGTGATTCTGCATGTTTGTAAATTTTTTCTGCTGTACACTTATGCTCTTTTTAAGCTCCTCCCTGCTGTTGCCGATTGCAAGCATGAGGTAAAAATCAGAATACAGCCTGCTCGCCATCACATAGTAATCCTGGTCCGTAATATCCTGTGCCAGGAATTTCAAAACCTGGTCTCCCACCTGATGCCCATAGTTCTCATTTATATATCCAAAATTGTTGATATCAAAATAACACAGTGCTTTCACCTTATCCTCAGGCAGCTCTGATATTATATTTACAAATATGGATTTAAAGGCTTCAAGTGTATCAAGTCCTGTAAGCTGGTCCCTGTTTTGAATCCTTCTTATCTCAGTATCACTCTCCTCAAGCCTTGACCTGAGGGTAACAAAAAGCGATATGGTTCTTGACAGCTCTCCCAGGACATTAAGCTCAGAGGCTTTCCATTCCTTGCCTGTGCCGAACCTGAAAAAGAAAAGCATGCCTGCCTTGTCCGAAGAAAATTCATACTTGCAGGCAGCCACAGACGCATTGTCTGCCAGGTAGCTTGGTATAGTGCCTCCCTGCTTTTCAGCAGACTCTATCCAGCTCTTTATAGGCGGATTGTCAAGCACCACTGCCTTGCCATAGTTTGTTATCTTATCCTCTATTCCGCTCTTTTGAATCAGAATCCTGTCATAAAAGCTTACAAGCTCACTGTAGTAGTTGGTCAGCATAAAATACTGGCTGCTGCTTGCATCCTCACAGAGCGAAATCAAATCCAGTCCGTATGACTCTGCTGTCTTTTGCAGGAGCAGATTTAATGAAGCGTCAATATTTCTGGCATGTGTCAGGAGATTTATGGCAAAAACAATAAAGTCTCTGTCCTTGTCCTCTAAATTCTCACGCTCTTCATTCTTTTTTTCATTTTTTCTGATAGGTCCTAAGTTTTCGCCACGGGCAAGCCTGAATCCGTTTTTACCAGACCGCTTTGTGCTGTACATGGCTCTGTCTGCACTATCAAAAAGCTCCTTATATGTGTTTCCATCCACTCCGGACACTGAAAGTCCTATGCTTGTGGTTATTTTTCTGATAACATCTCCACCTGTATACTCCTTAGTCAGGGAACGGCAGAGGTTCTTTGCCTTAAGCTCTGCTTTTTCCACCGGGACATTTCTCATAAAGACAAGGAATTCGTCTCCCCCGACCCTGCCCACTATATCCTGGCTTCTGAACTGTCTGCTCAGGATTGAAGCAATATCACAGATTACAGTGTCCCCGAAGGTATGTCCGAAGGTGTCATTTATCCCCTTAAAATTATCAATATCAATAAGAAAGAGTACATTTGGTCTGTCACCCGGGTACTTTAGAGCTTCTGTTATCTGGCTTTCCACCTCCATCTTGTTGAGAAGCTTGGTCAGAGGATCTCTCTTTACCCTCTCCTCAAGCAGGACATCCTTCTCCACATTGTAGCTTCTGCCTATAATTCTTATTATTTTGCCCTCATTGTCCCTGACACTTTTATAATGGGTTCTGTACCATATATATTTAGGAACCATATTGTCCTGGGCTATATTGTATCTCGTATCTATTGTGCCTGAAATTTCCGTACCGGCAGCGGTCTTCATCGCTGTAGTAAATCGTTCCTGGTCAAGAGGATGAAACTCCTTTACCTCCTCTGCAAAAGGATAGTATACATCCTGTGCTTCCTTCACTCCCCTTGCCTCCATAAGGCGTTTTGAGCGCAGAAGCCTCCACTCTGTCACATCCAGATCAAAAGGAATCTCATCCGACACCTCCTGCATCATGCTGTACTGGTTTTTAAGCAGCTCTACCTGCTGCTCAAGCTGTTTTTCCTTTTGAATACTATAGTCAAAAGTCAGGACAATACAGCCCTCTGCTGTGTTGACATCGGCACAGGACACTCTTGCCCACACAAGCTCTTTTGCATGGCTTATTAATTTTACATTAATCTCTTTCTCTCTGGTATTGTCGCCGATTGAGCATTTGTGAAAGAATTCACAAAAAGAATTTCTGCAATCCTCTTCAAACAAATCCAAAACATCCTGCTTTTTCAGCTCGTCAAATGTAAAGCCTGCCACTTCACAGAATTTTGCATTTGCCTCTTCAATTATCAAAGTATTGTCTAATTTGAATACAACGATTCCAAATGGAACATTGAATTCTGATATAATATCATTCCCCATTGTTCTACCACCCTAAAAAATCTCCTAGTATTATACAATAAAACACTTGCAAATTGCAAATTATACGATAAAATATAAGACGATTGCAATTTTTAGGTATTTATTGATTTAACACATAGAAAGGTAAACTTATGATCAGTGCAAATAACATCACATTACGAATTGGAAAAAAGGCTCTGTTCGAGGATGTAAACATCAAATTTACAGAGGGTAACTGTTATGGTCTTATCGGTGCAAACGGTGCTGGAAAATCTACATTTTTAAAGATTCTTTCAGGTCAGCTTGAGCCAACAAATGGTGATATTGTCATAACACCAGGTCAGAGACTTTCATTTTTACAGCAGGATCACTTCAAATATGATGAGTTCACAGTCCTTGATACAGTTATCATGGGTAACAAGCGCCTGTACGACATCATGAAGGAAAAGGATGCTATCTATATGAAGGAGGACTTCACAGATGAGGACGGTATCCGTGCCAGTGAGCTTGAGGCTGAGTTTGCAGATATGGATGGCTGGAATGCAGAGTCTGACGCAGCTACACTCTTAAATGGTCTTGGAGTTCCAACTGAGGAGCATTACACATTGATGGCAGACCTTCCAGGTGCTGTAAAGGTCAAGGTGCTTCTTGCACAGGCACTTTTCGGAAACCCAGATATTCTTCTCCTTGATGAGCCTACCAACCACCTTGATTTAGATGCTATTTCATGGCTGGAGGAGTTCCTTATCAACTTTGAGAATACTGTAATTGTTGTATCCCATGACCGTTATTTCTTAAACAAGGTATGTACAAATATTGCAGATATGGATTATGGTAAAATCCAGCTCTACGCAGGAAACTATGATTTCTGGTACGAGTCAAGCCAGCTCCTTGTCCGTCAGATGAAGGAAGCCAACAAGAAGAAAGAGGAGAAAATCAAGGAATTGCAGGATTTCATCCAGAGATTCTCTGCTAATGCTTCAAAGTCAAAGCAGGCTACCTCACGTAAGCGTGCCCTTGAAAAAATCCAGCTTGACGACATCCGTCCATCAAGCCGTAAATATCCATATATTGATTTCCGTCCAGAGCGTGAAATCGGAAACGATGTATTGTTTGTAGAGGGAATCTCAAAAACAATCGATGGTGTGAAAGTGCTTGACAACATCACATTCACAGTTAACCATGATGACAAGATTGCCTTTGTAGGTGGAAACGAGCTTGCAAAGACTACTCTCTTTAAAATCCTTGCAGGCGAGATGGAGCCAGATGAGGGTTCATACAAGTGGGGAGTTACAACAAGCCAGTCATATTTTCCAAAGGATAACACAGCAATCTTTGATACAGATGAGTTAATCGTAGACTGGCTCACACAGTACTCTGAAATCAAGGATGCAACCTATGTGCGTGGTTTCCTTGGAAGAATGCTCTTTGCTGGTGAGGACGGTGTCAAGAAGATGCGTGTGCTTTCCGGAGGAGAAAAGGTGCGTGTACTGCTCTCCCGTATGATGATTATGGCAAGCAACGTGCTTATGTTTGATGAGCCAACTGACCACCTTGACATGGAATCTATCACAGCCTTAAATAACGGAATGATTAAGTTCCCTGGCGTTATACTTTTCGCATGTCGAGACCATCAGGTAGTACAGACAACAGCTAACCGTATCATTGAATTCCTTCCAAATGGTTCTATGATTGATAAGATTACTACTTATGACGAGTATCTGGAGAGCGATGAGATGGCTCGTAAGCGTCAGGTTTACTCTATGTCGGAGGAAGATGAGAACGACAACTAAAGTGGTGGGCAGAAGCTATGCTTCTAACTGAGCCGACGCTTCCAACTTAGTCGACGCTTCCAACTTGAGGGTTACAAAAAATCGGATGGTATATAGCTTGTCATCAGAAAAAATATGAAGTCAGCCACGGCAGCGAATCGTGGATAGGGTGTACAGATTTGTACAGGTTTTCCGTTTCCGAGATTGCTGGAAAGCCGTGGCAGTTCATATTTTTGTCTGAGTGACAACTATATGCCATCCGATTTATTTATGTTGTGAGTTGGAAGCTGGTTTGTGGGAAGCCTCCACTTACATGAAGTTCTATATATTCTCAATCTGCCAGTCGATTGGTGCTAGTCCATTCTGTGCAAGAAACTCATTACACTTACTGAAATGCTTACATCCAAAAA
>CAVFAM010000367.1:1119-7196 GCA_963620375.1 Bacteroidaceae bacterium | reverse complement strand
GCATCTGCCACCTCAATTTGATTTTCCTGTAAATAATCGTCTATGTACTGACGGGTCATGTTGTTCTTGTCAAGGAGCATGAGAGTGGAGTTTTCAAGAATCTCATTTTTCTTGATTCCTCTGGCACTTAGATTTCTGATATATTCCTTATTTGCTACAAATACATCCTTGATATTATCTACATAGTAGAAGTTTATGTTTTTAAGGTTGTTTGGCTTGCCGATTAAGCCAATATCAATCTTGTTGTCATCCAGAAGCTTTAGGGTCTCGTTGGTAGACTGACAGCTTATGGATATGCTGATATGAGGATTTCTCTTTATAAATTCCTTCAAATATGGCATAAGCATATATTTGCACAGGGTAGCACTGACACCTATATTGATATGCCCTACACCAAGCTCGATGGAACGCTTCAGTTTTTCCTCGCCTGCCCCCAGTGTCTCAAAGGCTTCCTTGACATGTCCGTAGAGGAGATTGCCCTCAGTGGTCAGGACAACTCCCCGTGAGCTTCTCGAAAAAAGCTTGCAGTTTAAGCTCTCCTCAAGCTTTTGTATGGATTTACTTATAGCTGGCTGGCTTATGTACAGTTCCTTTGCTGCCTTTGAGATATTTCCGGCATTTGCAACTGTATAGAATATCCAATATGATGATAAATTCTGATTCATAAGGCAAGTCCTCCCGATGTTTTTCAAATTTTCCTAGATTTATTTTATCATAAAACAAAGTTATGGTAAATATGTTTATTATGTATTTTTATTATAGATATACATATGTTAAGATTCTAATTGATGAGATACCAATACGTTCACTCACATGAAAATTGGTGTCTGTATATTAATTAGGAGGACGAGACATATGGGAATGACAATGACACAGAAGATTCTTGCTGCACATGCTGGACTTGATTCAGTGACCGCAGGTCAGCTTATTGAGGCTGATTTGGATCTTGTGCTTGGCAATGATATCACTTCGCCAGTTGCTATTCATGAGATTGAAAAAATGAATGTGGATGGGGTATTTCATAAGGATAAAATAGCACTTGTTATGGACCATTTTGTTCCAAATAAAGATATTAAATCTGCACAGCATTGCAAATGCGTAAGAGAATTTGCATGTAAGAATGAGATAAGTAATTATTTTGACGTTGGAGAAATGGGAATCGAGCACGCATTACTTCCTGAGAAAGGACTTACAGTTGCAGGAGATGTGATAATTGGAGCCGATTCACATACATGTACATATGGTGCCCTTGGCGCATTTTCTACAGGTGTTGGAAGTACAGATATGGCTGCTGGAATGGCTACAGGCAAGGCATGGTTTAAGGTGCCTTCAGCTATTAAGTTTAACCTGACAGGAAAGCCTGCAAAGTGGGTCAGCGGTAAGGATATTATCCTGCATATTATAGGCATGATTGGTGTGGATGGTGCGCTTTACAAATCAATGGAATTTGTTGGTGATGGCATACAGTATCTTTCAATGGACGACAGACTGACAATAGCAAATATGGCTATTGAGGCAGGTGGAAAAAACGGTATCTTCCCTGTAGATGATTTGACCAGAGCCTATATGAAGGAACATTCACAGAGACCATTCGTTGAGTATCAGGCAGATGAGGATGCTGTATATGATGAGGAATACACAATTGACTTAAGCACACTTAAGCCGACAGTTGCTTTCCCACATCTTCCAGAAAATACAAGAACTATCGATGAAGTAGGAGAAGTTAAAATAGATCAGGTAGTTATTGGTTCTTGTACTAATGGCAGAATGGATGACCTTAGAATAGCTGCTTCCATAATGAAGGACAAAAAATGCAAGAAGGGTGTCAGAGTAATTGTTATTCCTGCAACACAGAAGATTTACCTTGACGCAATGGAAGAGGGACTCCTTCGCACATTTGTTGAGGCTGGAGCAATCGTGAGCACCCCAACCTGTGGACCTTGTCTGGGCGGCTATATGGGAGTTATGGCAGAGGGAGAGAGATGTGTCTCTACTACAAACCGTAACTTTGTCGGCAGAATGGGACATGTAGAGTCTGAGGTATATCTGGCAAGCCCTGCTGTAGCTGCAGCAAGTGCCATCACAGGTAAAATCTCAGGACCAGATGAAGTTGTATAGGATTGGAGG
Source organism: Bacteroidaceae bacterium (assembly GCA_963620375.1). GTDB lineage: Bacteria > Bacillota > Clostridia > Lachnospirales > Lachnospiraceae > Roseburia. The sequence goes on along the minus strand of CAVFAM010000367.1, from coordinate 5,069 downwards.
ACGGATTAATGAAGGCTGCACATGGTAGTGTATTCAAATATGGAGATAACGTAGATACTGATGTTATTATCCCTGCAAGATACCTTAATTCTTCGGACCCAAAGGAGCTTGCAACACATTGTATGGAGGATATTGACAAGGATTTTGTGAAAAATGTCAAGCCAGGTGACATCATCGTGGCTAACAAGAATTTTGGATGTGGTTCATCAAGAGAGCATGCACCACTGTCTATAAAGGCATCCGGTGTGAGTTGTGTCATAGCTGAGACCTTTGCCAGAATTTTTTACAGAAATGCAATCAATATCGGACTTCCTATTATCGAGTGCCCGGAGGCTGCTGTTGCAATTTCGGCAGGAGATGAGGTGGAGGTAGATTTTGATACAGGTGTGATTACAGATGTCACAACCGGTCAGAAATTTGAAGGACAGGCGTTTCCACCATTTATGCAAAAAATCATAGATTGTGAAGGACTTGTGAACTACATCAATCATAAGTAGAAAAGATAAAGGGCTTCCTTATTGCTGAGGAAGTCCTTTTAAATAATCAGTGAATTTTGCTGATATTTTAAGCTTGGAGTAGGTATCGGCATACTCTCTTGCAGAGAGGGTCTCGATATAGTTTTCTGGGAAATTTTTGCTGATACCAGCGGCATGAGCCATATCAACGGCCTTGTTGTAGGCGATGGCGGCACGCTCTGGTGAGGAGTATGTGCCGATGGTAAAGTTTCCCTTGATATGGAGCTTGGTGCGGTACTGGAAGCCTCCGTGGGTCTCTATTCTCGATACCCCAAAGTAAGGGTTTATGACCTCAATATTTGAGTATCTGAAATCAGTAGGGTCGTCATTTATGAAGCGGTAGTCCTTTCCGAGGACTGCGTGGGGCTTTATGCCATATCTGCTTAAAATAGTGACCTGCATGCCGAAATCGTTGACGAACAGGTGTCCCTGACGCTGCATGATTTTGTGTTCAGAGTAGTAAAAGAGGTCATCAATATCAAATTTTAATTCCTGATTAATACTCAGATAGTAACTGAAATGTTTTTTCCTAAGATATATAGGCGTAGGAATATACATGTTATTATCCCTGAAATTGATAAGCGTTACTATTTTTTCAAAAGGCAGGGCATAGGTCTGGTAGAAGGAATTTTCAATTGAATCCTTACTGGCTAAAATAGCCGAGGCTACACGGTATGCCTGATTTGCGGCATTTTCTGTATCATAGCTTCCGAGACTTATATGCTTGTTACGGAAGGTTATATTTGAACGATAATATATACTTTTGTCTTTGTGGGTGGCAACATATACACCAGGCAGCATTGTGAACTCCTTAGAAAAAATTATTAGTATTTACAATATATTGTAGCATTTTTAATGTTGATTTGATATATGAAATTTATTATACTGTTCATAACAAAATTTAGTTGATGAAATGTGAGGTAAAAAATGGACTTAATGTATTCTAGTACAAGAAATGCTGATGTTAAACTGACAGCATCACAGGCTATACTCAAAGGACTTGCAGATGATGGAGGACTTTTTGTTCCAGAACGTATCCCAGAGCTCAAATATTCGGTTGAAGAGCTGGCAGAGATGTCATACCAGGAGACTGCATATGCTGTAATGAAGGAATTCTTTACAGATTTTACAGAGGAAGAGTTAAAGGCTTGTATCAATAAGGCATACGACAGCAAGTTTGATACAGAGGAGATTGCACCCCTTGTATCTGCTGATGGAGCATATTATCTGGAGCTGTTCCATGGTTCAACAATTGCTTTTAAGGATATGGCATTATCGATTTTACCTCATTTGCTTATAACCTCTGCAAGAAAAAACAATGTGAAAAATGATATTGTAATTCTTACAGCTACATCTGGAGATACAGGAAAGGCTGCACTGGCAGGCTTTGCAGATGTAGAGGGAACCAAGATTGTAGTATTTTATCCAAAGCATGGTGTAAGCCCGATCCAGGAGAAGCAGATGGTGACCCAGAAGGGGGCAAACACACATGTAGTAGGCATAAATGGCAACTTTGACCAGGCACAGACTGGTGTAAAGCAGATGTTTAATGACAAGGCACTGGCAAAAGAGATGGATGATGCAGGCTATCAGTTCTCATCAGCAAACTCTATCAATATCGGACGACTGGTACCGCAGATTGTCTACTATGTATACGCATATGCCAAGCTTTTTGCAAACGGAGAGATTGCAAAGGATGAGAAGATTAACGTAGTTGTACCAACAGGCAACTTTGGAAATATTCTTGCAGCATATTATGCAAAGAACATGGGACTTCCAATTGCAAAATTAATCTGTGCATCAAATGAGAACAAGGTATTGTTTGATTTCTTCAAATCAGGCACATACAATAAAAACAGAGAGTTTATCCTTACAAACTCACCATCAATGGATATTCTTATCTCATCAAACCTTGAGAGATTAATCTACAGAATCGCAGGAAATGATGCTGCAAAGAATGCAGAGCTTATGAAAGCCCTCACAACAGCAGGAGAGTATTCAATCTCAGATGATATGAAGGACAAGCTAAAGGACTTCTATGGCAACTACACAAGCGAGAAAGAGACAGCAGAAGTCATCAAGGCACTGTATGATAAGACAGGCTATATCATAGATACACATACAGCAGTAGCTGCAGGCGTATATGACAAGTACAAAAAAGAAACAGGCGATACAGCAACCAAGACAGTAATCGCATCAACAGCAAGCCCATTCAAGTTTACAAGAAGCGTAATGGATGCAATAGACCCAGCCTACGATTCAAAGACAGACTTTGAGCTTGTAGACGAGCTTTCAAAGATAGGAAATGTGGCAGTACCACAGGCGATTGAGGACATCAGAAGTGCAGAGATACTTCATGATACAGTATGTGAAGTAGATGAGATGGTTGACGCAGTGAGAAGCTTCCTGCGCAAGTAGTTCTATCTGTACATACAATAATAGTTGTTACATACAGTTTTCTGTATACTTATAAAGAAAGAGCAGGTCATTTTGACCTGCTCTTTTTATAGTGTCAAAGTATGCAAGAAAAGCTGCCAGCGCAAGGCTCCCTGCATTAATATATTGCATAAGCATGTTCACCCAGATATAATGAGCGCAGCGAAATTATATCATCCACAGAGCAAAAACATGGATGAGCATATTAATTTATCTGTCATATATAATTATACATCATGTGCCTATAAAAGAGCCATAATGTGTACTAGCAAACCCATAATCAGTCATAATTGTTACTAACGATTGCAAACCATTAATGACTACACCCAGGATATAATGAGCGAAGCAAAATTATATCCTGCGAATCTCCATCCCCCAGAATGAATTAATTATCAGAGCATGTGAAGACCATTGCACACGAAGGCAAGCCACAATCCAGGCGCCCCACAAAGCGTAAAAAGAAAGCAGCTATATACATTTATGAGAGACAAATTTGCAACTGTTCCGAGGCACACAGCCTTGGATATGGCGTATTTCTCAGCCAACTATCCTAAAGAGACCTCGGAACAAACTTGCAAATTTTCTCGAATAAATCGTATATAGCTGCTTTCTGTCACAACCTGTATAGGGGCGCCGTATTCCCGCATCCCAAATTAATTCATCTCACAAGTCCTTTTGACCTCAATGATGAAGTGCAAAGTACCAAATGAATACAATATCGGAAAATGATATGTAGTATTCTCAAACTCAATAAGAGAATCATCATAATGCACCGGTGCAGAAATAGATAATTCCAGAGAATTATTATTTGAACAGTTTACAATAAAGAGTCCATTGTGGAGATTGAGGAAATCCTCCAATGATGCCTTGACATATTCGTCATAGGAATCAAATTCATCCCCTACATATCTGGAAGCAAAAGTGATAGCAGTTGCTTCATCCATGCTGATGTATGATGTTATGGAATAATCGCCGATAACCTCCTGACCAACACAGCAC
>CAVFAM010000367.1:0-1109 GCA_963620375.1 Bacteroidaceae bacterium | reverse complement strand
GGGAATTCGGTACATCTGTCTACAGAAAATGGAGTGAAATCCTCTCCGACAAAACGTACAAAGTTATTGAATAACAGCTCCATGTACATACGTCCAAAATCTGTCACAGGAGTTTCTGATGCAATGAAGAAATTATCAAACAATTTGTAGAAGCATTCCTGATTTTCTACCTTCATATCCAAATCAAGAATCTCGTTGCTTAACTTATAATCAGCGATGATATTTTCCAAATCACTGTTGGTTAAAATATGCTCATCAACGAGAATCTGACCCAGTAAGAGATAGTCAGGACCCTGTGTCTTGAGCAGATCAACAACCTGTTCCTCTGTCAGATAACCCATCTGAATGGCAAGCTCACCGAAACGCTTGTCCTGATGAGTCTGCTCAACCACAATACCATCCACCTCAGAAGCAGTCATAAGCCCTGCATGGATTGCCAGAGTACCAAGCTTCATATGCTGGGAAGACAGCTTCTGCATAGCGTTAAACAGCTGCTCAGTATTAACGTAATTTTTTGATAATAAATAGGTTCCAAAAAACTGAGTATACATTATCTATCTCCCTTCAGTATATTTCTCAATAACATCAATAATTAGCTGTTTATCAAGAGGTTTCTGAACAAAATCCTTTGCACCTGCCTGAAGAGCACATTTGAGCTGGGATTGTGTTCCCACTGAAGATGCTATGATAATAGTAGCGTTTGGATCGTATTCGATTATCTCACTGATTACAATATTTCCATCCTTCTTAGGCATAACAATGTCGAGAAATACCATATCAGGATTATTTGCTTTATACTTGTCGATTGCATCCTGCCCATCAGAAGCTTCAATAAAGGTAGGATTTCCGAGTGTGGAAATAATGTCCTTGAGCTGCTTGCGTGCAAGAATAGAATCATCACATATTAAAACTTTAAAATTGTTTAACATTTATCATCATGCTCCTTAATTAATTATATTAATCATTTTACTATAAATAAAACTTTAAATCAATGATTAATATGGGACTATAAACCTATTTTTATATGCAAAATAGAAGTTGAAATAAGTGAGGCGAAAAAGTATAATATAGACTTGTAAAGGAGCAGAAAAATGTCAACAACAAATATA
>CAVFAM010000366.1:0-5456 GCA_963620375.1 Bacteroidaceae bacterium | reverse complement strand
GATTTGAGCCATGGATGGCGAATATCTCGTGCTTGCGTTGAAAATCCAATACTTATATCAGAACATTTAGAAAATCTTGCATTCGTAACCCGGAACAAAATAAAGCCTGTATATGAGCAGCATACCATTCACACTCTCAAGTATTTTGACGCCTCCCAAACCATAAAAGGGAGCAGGTCTCCCCGCTCCCAAAAGGTGTTAGTATAAACATTATTTGTTCTTCTCTTTGATTTTTGCAAATACACTCTGCAAAATAATGAAGAAACAAAGTAATGCTGCTACTGCAATGTTAGACCATGAGCTTAAAAGCTTACCATTTGTCTTAACGAGTGTTGAAATTGTACCATTAATCAGTACACCAAAGAATGAACCGATAACATTTCCTACACCACCTGTAAGTAATGTACCACCGATAACGGCTGATGAAATAGCATCCATCTCAAGTCCGGTTGCCTGCTGTACACTTCCTGACATTGTATTCAGACAGTAGCAGATACCACCAATTGAACACAATACAGAAGAAAGAACATAAGCCTTTAATTTTGTCTTTGCAACATCAAGACCCATCATTACTGCTGACTGCTCGCTTCCACCTACTGCATATAAGCTTCTGCCAAACTTGGTATACTTAAGCATAAGGAAAACGATAATCAGTACAATAAGTGCAATCACTACCGGGATTCTCACATATGGTACCTGGAGAACTCCTCTGTTATTTGTGTATGCTCCAAATGGGAGCTGAATCTTTGCCTGGGCGATTTTTACAAATAAATCACTGCTGCTTACTGAAACCTGCTCTGTACAGATAACTGCTGTCATGCCTCGTCCAAAGAACATACCTGCCATTGTAACGATGAATGGCTGAAGCTTTAAATAACCTACACAGAAGCCCTGAACCAGTCCAAACACAACTCCTATAACAAGTACAAGAACCATGAGAAGAATTGGGTTCATGTTCCATTTTTCAATACCAACTGCTATGAACATACAGTCCATTGCTATGAGGGAACCAACTGAAATATCGATTCCACCTGTTAACATTACACATGTCATTCCACAGGTTACACATAAGAGACCTGAGTTATTAATCAAAATATTTAAGAAGGTCTGTAAATGTGTAAATCCTTTTTGAGAATATACTGCACATCCTGCTATGTACATCACAATAAATAATCCGATTGTGATAAGGAGAAGCAATGTGTTTCCATTAATTTTCTTTAATGATTTCATTATGCTACACCTCCTTTTAATGCTGCTTTCTTTGCCTGTCTGCGGGCGAAGAAGGCTTTAACTGGAGGAGCCTGGATAGCTACAATTATGATAACGATAATTGCCTTGTATACAGGAGCCTGCTCTGTTGATACACCCAGGGCATACAATGTTGTTGTAATAGCCTGAATTGTATATGCACCAATGATTGAACCTGCAAGTCTGAACTTACCACCGCCAAGGCTGTTACCACCAAGAGCAACTGCAAGGATGGCATCAAGCTCGAAGTTAAGTCCAATGTTGTTTGAATCAGCTGATGTGATTCGTGAGCTTGCGATTATTCCAGCAATACCTGCACATAATCCGCAAATTACATAGCAGATAAAGATAATTTTTTCTGATTTAACACCTGCGATACGAGATGCTTTTCTGTTGATACCAACACTCTGTACATAAAGACCAAGTGCTGTTTTCTTGAGTAATACTGTAGCTAAAAGAATACAAGCTGCTGCAATAATGATTGGTGTAGGAATGATTCCAAGGTGTCCACCAAAGATACCAAATGAATCAACACGGACATACACGATTAAGTTATTACAGAATAATAATCCAATAGCTCTTGCAGCCGAATACAATATCAGGGTTGCGACCATCGGCTGTACATTAAGGAATGATACCAAGGCTCCGTTAAAGGCTCCACAGACACCTGCAAGGAGGATACCTGCGATTACACCTACGAAAAGTGGTACATTGTAGTGACTTGTTGATGAAACACCAAATCCTGCAAGGAGCATACAACAGAAGGATGCTGCAAGTGACATTACAGAACCAACTGAAATATCTGTTCCGGCTGAGCAGGATACAACGAGTGTCATACCTATTGCAAGAATAGCAATCTCACTACCACGGTTTAATACGTCGATTAATCTACCATATAAAATTCCATTTCTCACTGAAATAGTGAAGAAGTTTAATGCAAAGTTTCCGTTGGCAACATCATAAACAATGTTGACTGCCATAACAAGAATCATACAGAAAATTGGCAGAAACAGCGGCTTGCTTACAAGTTTTTTCAATTTAGTCATTTTCTCCACCTCCTGCAATTCCGCTCATTACATTCTCCTGGGTAAGGTTCTCGGTAATCTCTCCTACCACCTGACCATCTCGTAAAATAATAAGCTTATTACATGTACGAATCATCTCTTCAATCTCAGAAGATATAAAGATAAGACTCTTTCCTTCCTTGGCAAGCTTTAATACAAGCTTCTGAATCTCTGTCTTTGTACCTACATCAATACCTCGTGTAGGCTCATCAAGAATAAGGAAATCAGGGTCTGTAGCAAGCCATCTTGCTAAAATAACCTTCTGCTGGTTTCCACCTGAGAGCTGACCAATCAGGGTCTCTCTGCTGGCTGTCTTAATCTGAAGCATCTCGATGTATTTATCAGCGATTTCAATCTGTTTGCTCATAGGTAAAAGGTGGAACATGCCACGCTTTGTCTGAAGAGCTAAAATAATATTTTCTCTTACTGACAAATCAGCAATAATACCCTCTGCCTTTCTGTCATCTGGTAACAAGCCCATACCAAGGTTCATTGCATCAATAGGAGCATTGATTTTAACCTTCTGTCCCTTGAATTCCAACTCACCAGTCTGATTTTTATCTGCACCATAGATTACTCTTGCAAGCTCACTACGTCCTGAACCCAGAAGACCTGTAAGACCAACAACCTCACCCTTGTGGATTTCCAGATCAAATGGTTTGATTGTTCCCTTATGGCTCATGCCCTTGGCATTTACTACTAATGGTGCATCCTTGAAGTTGACATTATCCTCAGTCTTTATAGCTGCCAGGTCATCAAAATCCTTACCCATCATGGCAGCTACCAGCTTGACTCTAGGCAGCTCTGCTATAGGATATTCACCGACTAATGTTCCATTTCTAAGTACTGTGATGCGGTCGCAGACCTCATATACCTGCTCAAGGAAGTGGGTAACGAATACTATTGAAACACCCTTATCCTTTAACTGACGCATCAGCTTAAATAATTTTGCAACCTCGTTATCGTCCAGTGAAGATGTCGGCTCGTCAAGAATAAGAACCTTACACTCCATATCCACAGCTCTTGCAATGGCAATCATCTGCTGAAGTGCTAAGGAGTAATCCTCAAGAGTTCTTGTAACATCTACATCGAGCTCCAATTCCTTCATTATACGACTTGAGCGTGCAACCATTTCCCTCCAGTCGATTGTGCCAAGCTTTGTCCTAGGCTCACGACCGATATACAAATTCTCCGCAACACTTAAGTTCGGACACAGGTTTACTTCCTGATATACTGTTGATATTCCTTTTTTCTGTGCATCAAGGGTTGAGTGGTTTACAACCGGTCCGTCAATTCCCTCAACACGAATTTCCCCTGCCTCAAAGGCATTAATTCCAGTAAGACATTTGATTAATGTAGATTTACCGGCACCATTTTCACCCATGAGTGCCATGATTTCACCCTTACGAAGAGTTAAATCCACATTATCCAATGCTTTTACTCCAGGGAATGTCATGGATATTCCCCTCATGGTAAGCACTACATTTTTGTCCATAATAACACCCTTTCATAAAACGGGAGGAGGTCCAGTCGGATCTCCTCCCAGAATAAACATCACTAACTTTAATTAGTACTGTGCATCAATGATAGACTGGTCAACAACTGTGAGATCCTGATCTTCTCCATCAACATTGATAGATGAAAGGATGTCTTCGTTTACGAACCAATGCTCTGTCATGTATACTTCCTTCTCTGGTGTCTCGCCATTCTGGAGTGCCTGGATAACCTGCTCTACGAATGGAGCTGCAAGTGGGTTACACTCGAAGTCTGCATTGATATCGCCAGATAATACTTTCTCAAGACCTGCTGTACAAGCATCGAATGAAATTAAGATAACGTCTCCATCAACACCATAAGATACACCAGCGTTCTTCATAGCTGTCATAGCACCGAATGCTTCATTATCGTTCTGACATACAACTACGTTGAACTGTCCGTCATAACTCTTGCAGTAAGACTCCATAACTTCCTGTCCACCAGCTTCTGTGAAGTCACCACTCTGTGAATCAAGAATGTTCCATCCATTTGCATCTGCGATTTCCTTGAATCCATCTGTACGTCCAATCTGAGCTGAAGCTCCTGTAGAACCCTCGATAACAAGTACGTTTACATCGCTGATTCCCTTAGCCTCTGTGTAAGCCTTTAACCACTCACCAGCTGCAAGACCCTCTGTCTTGAAGTTTGATCCAACCCATGAAATGTATTTGTCTGAGTCATCAATTGTACGGTCGATTACGATAACAGGAATTCCTGCATCCTCGCACTCTGTAAGTACTGTATCCCATCCTGTTGAAACGATTGGGTCGATGATTATGTAATCAACCTGCTGCTCGATGAAGCCTCTTACTGCTTCAATCTGTACTGCTGAATCGTTATCACAATCTACGAACTGTAAGTCATATCCGTTTGCCTCGCTGAATACTGTCTGGCAAGAGTTTGTAGAAGCTGTACGCCAGTCAGACTCATGTCCAACCTGTGCGAAACCAATCTTGATTAAGTCACCAGATGCTGCTGTATCATCTGAGCTTGCGCTGTCATCTGTTGTAGCTGCATCGCTTGTTGATGCATCACTTGTTGATGCGTCAGATGAGCCTGAATCTGTAGATCCACATCCTGCTAACATTGTTGCTCCAAGAGCTGCACACATTAAAATACTTACTACCTTCTTTTTCATTTAAAAACCCTCCATAAAATTTTTATTATTTAACAAGTTCCTCTCTTGTTATGAGTAAATTATAGTGCTCAGCATAATAAAAAAATACGGAGGGTTATTGGAAATATGTTTAATTTTTTATCATATTTTTTAATTTTTAGTACATATTTACCATAAGTATTTTCGAAAAGTTTAATATTTTATTTATAAAGTTTGTTTTTTTACGGCTGGTATCTTTACCCTTATTGTAGTGCCCACCTTATAGGTACTCTCTATATTAAGCCCGTACTCTTTGCCGTAGTTTAGCTCAAGTCTCTGGTTTACGTTAAACAGGCCAAATCCGCCACCGCTTCTGTCATCGCTGACCAGACCTGATATGACCTTTTTGAGGTGCTCTACCTCTTCTTCTCTCATTCCGATTCCATTATCAGATACGATAAACTCAATATTTTCTCCATCCATTCTGCCATCAATCTGTATGTGTCCCATGC
>CAVFAM010000365.1:0-6572 GCA_963620375.1 Bacteroidaceae bacterium | reverse complement strand
ATAATAACCCAAACCTGCTACGAAAACGGCATCCTGAAGCACCCCCTCCCAACCCTCCTCCTTCACAGCTGCTGCGCTCCCTGCAGCAGCTACTGTCTGGCACTCCTATCACAGTACTTCAATGTCACAGTATTCTATTACAACCCAAACATCTACCCACCAGAAGAGTACGAGATGCGGGTTCACGAGCAGGAGCGCTTCATAAGAGAGTACCCAATGGCAAACGAGGTAAAATTTGTAGAAGGACAGTACGACACCAGGCGCTTTTACGACATGGCAAGAGGACTTGAAAATATGCCAGAGGGAGGAGAGCGCTGCTTCAAATGCTACGAGCTAAGACTCAGGGAGACCGCAGAGTACGCCCTTGCAAATGGTTTTGACTTTTTTACAACAACCCTTTCAATAAGTCCTCTTAAAAATTCCCAGAAGCTTAATGAAATCGGCAAAAAGCTGGAAGAAGAGCTTGGAATAAGATACCTGTATTCAGATTTTAAGAAGAAAAATGGCTACAAGACATCTACACAAATCTCAAATGAATATGGGATGTACAGACAATATTATTGTGGCTGTGTCTATTCCAAAAATCAAAGGGATAAGGAGATTGCCCAGAAGGCTGCACAGGAGGATATGGAATAGCAGCTATTATTATTTGGTATGGCTTTGCCCGAATAGCATATTGAATCAAACAGCAGGGTAATATATAATCTTAAATTATATAAAAGAGATAAAATATAATTTTTAAATATAGGAGGACACAAGATGGCTCAGTTATGGGGTGGACGCTTCACCAAGGAAACAGACAAGCTTGTATACAATTTTAATGCTTCGATTTCTTTTGACCAGAAATTCTATAAACAGGATATCGAGGGCAGCAAGGCTCATGTTAAGATGCTTGGCAAACAGCAGATATTAACAGAAAAGGAAATGAATGACATATTAGGCTGCCTTGATGAAATACTGGCAGATGTAGAGAACGGCAGGCTTGAAATCACAGATGAGTACGAGGATATACACAGCTTTGTAGAGGCAAATCTTATTGACAGACTGGGAGACACAGGCAAGAAGCTCCACACAGGAAGGAGCAGAAATGACCAGGTTGCCCTTGATATGAGACTCTACACCAGAGACCAGGTTAAGGAAACAGATGAGCTTTTAAAGTCATTATTACAGGTGCTCCTTCGTATAATGAAAGAGAACACAGAGACTATTATGCCGGGCTTTACCCATTTGCAGAAGGCACAGCCTATTACCCTGGCTCATCATATGGGAGCATATTTTGAGATGTTTAAGAGGGACAGAAGCCGTCTCCATGATATATATGAGAGAATGAACTATTGTCCTCTTGGCTCTGGTGCGCTGGCAGGAACCACATATCCGCTGGACAGGGAGTATACAGCAGAGCTTCTGGGCTTCTATGGACCTACCCTAAACAGCATGGATGGCGTGTCTGACAGGGATTACCTCATAGAATTCCTGTGTGCCCTGTCTACTATTATGATGCACTTGTCGAGATTTTCAGAGGAGGTAATCATCTGGAATTCAAATGAGTATCAGTTTGTGGAGATTGATGATGCCTACAGCACAGGAAGCAGTATCATGCCACAGAAGAAAAACCCTGATATAGCAGAGCTTGTCCGTGGCAAGACAGGCAGAGTCTATGGAGCCTTAAACTCTATTTTGACAACCATGAAGGGTATCCCTCTTGCCTATAATAAGGATATGCAGGAGGATAAGGAACTAAGCTTTGATGCCTTTGACACAGCAAAGGGCTGTATTGCCCTCTTTACAGGCATGCTTGATACAATGAAGTTTAACAAGGATGTAATGCGGAAGAGCGCAAACAATGGCTTTACAAATGCCACAGATGCGGCAGATTATCTGGTTAAGCATGGCGTGCCATTCAGAGATGCCCATGGTATTGTAGGTCAGATAGTGCTGTATTGTCTTGACAAGGGTATTGCCATAGATGATATGAAGCTTGAGGCGCTTAAGGCTATCAGTCCTGTGTTTGAGGAGGATATATATGATGCAATCTCCATGGAGACATGTGTCAACACCAGATGCACAATCGGAGCACCTTCAAAGACCGCTATGGAGTCTGTAATCAGGATAAATGAAGAATATTTGTGCAATAATGACAAGTTTTAAGCAAATAATTTGGTAATTTAATAAAGTTTGTTAATTGTTTTTTTTATTTAAGTAAAGTAATATATTTCCTATAAAGACAGTTGTTCGTCATAGGCGGACAGCTAAAAGAGGAATAAAGAGGAGAAAGCTAGAATGAGCGAGAAATTAAAGGTAGGTATTCTTGGTGGAACAGGAATGGTCGGACAGAGATTTATATCATTACTTGAGAACCATCCATGGTTTGAGGTGACAACTATTGCAGCCAGCCCAAGAAGCGCAGGAAAGACATATGAAGATGCTGTTGGGGATAGATGGAAAATGGATACTCCAATGCCAGAGGCTGTTAAAAATATCGTGGTAATGAACGTTAACGAGGTAGAGAAGGTTGCTTCCCAGGTTGACTTCGTATTTTCAGCTGTAGATATGTCTAAGGACGAGATTAAGAAAATTGAAGAGGACTACGCTAAGACAGAGACTCCTGTCGTATCTAACAACAGTGCCCACAGATGGACACCAGATGTACCAATGGTAGTACCGGAAATCAATCCAGAGCATATGGAGGTTATCAAATACCAGAAAGAGCGTCTCGGCACAAAGAGAGGCTTTGTAGCTGTTAAGCCTAACTGCTCAATCCAGTCATACGCTCCAGTTCTTACAGCATGGAAAGAGTTTGAGCCATATGAGGTAGTTGCTACAACATATCAGGCAATCTCAGGAGCTGGAAAGACATTTAAGGACTGGCCGGAAATGGTTGGAAACATCATCCCATACATCGGCGGTGAGGAAGAAAAATCAGAGAAGGAGCCACTCCGTCTCTGGGGCTATGTAGATGATGAGAAAAAGGAGATTGTACCAGCTGTGTCACCGGTTATCACATGCCAGTGTATCCGTGTACCAGTATTAAACGGTCATACAGCAGCTGTATTTGTTAAGTTTAAAAAGAACCCTACAAAGGAGCAGTTAATCGAGGCATTAAAGAACTTCAGGGGAGTTCCACAGGAGCTTGAGCTTCCAAGTGCTCCAAAGCAGTTTATCACATACCATGAGGAGGACAATCGCCCACAGGTTACACTTGATGTAAACTATGAAAATGGAATGGGAATCAATGTAGGACGTCTCAGAGAGGACACAGTATATGACTGGAAGTTCGTAGGACTTTCACACAATACAGTCCGTGGAGCTGCAGGTGGAGCTGTACTCTGCGCAGAGCTTCTCAAGGCACAGGGATATATCACAAAGAAATAGTCGGGAAATTAGTTATGTTAATATAAAGGATGGCACTGCTTATGCAGTGTCATTTTTTGTGCTTATTTATTATTGAGAAAAAGTTAAAAAATGATATAATTTACCTTATCTGAGTTTATGGAGGCAATTATGAAAGCTAAAAAGAGTGATCTGGCTATATTGGAAGAAAAATATGACAAATCAGGTAATCAGCTTGTGGTTCTCTATGGCAGAAAGGGATGCCAGAAGGAACAGCTCATAAGAGAGTTTGTGGAGGATAAGAAATACTTCTATTACAGGTGCAGACAGGCATCTGCTGATGAGCAGCGCAGGATGATGGGGGAGGAAATCGAGAGAAGATTTGATGTAAAGCTCAATCAGCATACATATGATGAGTTTTTTAACAGAATCAAATCAGGCGACCCTTCAAAGCTTGTGGTGGTGATAGATGAAGCCCAGAATATAATAAAAAAGGATGCTGATTTTATAGGCAGCATTTTAAGGCTTAAGGAGAAAAAGCTTTATCCTGGACCTGTGATGATAATTCTTGCAAGCTCATCAATCGTATGGGCAGAGCAGGAGGCAGCTGAGTACTTTAAGGACACTATGAAAATCGGAGAGCTGAACTTCCTTGAGGTAGTGCGTGAATTTCCAACCCTGCCGGTAAAGGATGCCATAATGATATATGGTGTGCTGGGCGGAGTGCCTGACTATCTGGATGAGTGGAATCCGGAGATAAGCTTCAAAAAGAATATATGCAGGCTGGTTTTGTCTCCAAATGGAGCCTTGTTTAATGAAGCCCAGACTCTTATATCAAAGGAGCTGAGGGAACTGTCTGTATACAATACGATACTTGCTACCATAGCAAAGGGACAGGACAAGCTAAATGACCTCTTCCATGAGACTGGTTTTTCACGTGCCAAGATAAGTGTGTACATGAAAAATCTGAGTCATTTTGACATCGTAAACAGGGTTGTCTCATTTGAAACAGGAGGATGGGATAACGCCAAAAAGGGCGTATATCAAATAACAGACACGTTTGTTAATTTCTGGTTTAAGTTTATCTATCCTCATTTATCTGACTTATACCTTATGTCAGAGGAGGAGTTTTATGATACATACATTGCCAGTGAAATCAATGAGTATCTCAACAGATATTTCAGGAATGTATGTATGGAATACCTTATGATTTTAAATCAGATGGGCAAGCTGCCGTTTAAAATCACAAAGATAGGTACATGGATTGGAAAGACTGGAAATATAGACATTATAGCGCAGAGCGAAGACAGACGTAATGTTATAGGCTTTTGTAACTGGAACGAGCCTGAAATGACAATGGCAATGTGCGAGCAGATGGCAACTGCAATGGAAAAGGCAAAGCTTACATCGGATGATTATTATCTTTTCTCTGCAACATATTTTGAGCCTGCATTAAAGCATTATGTCAAGATGGATCCTCGATTTAAGCTTATCAATATGAACGAATTATAAGAGGAATATATGGGAAAATCATTAATAATAACAGAGAAACCATCTGTGGCACAGGAATTTGCCAGAGTGCTCAGGGTGAGTGGCAGAAATGATGGTTATATAGAAAATCAGGAATATGTAATATCCTGGTGTGTTGGTCATCTGGTTGGTCTGGTATATCCGGAAGAGTATGACATGAAGTACAAAAAATGGCGTTTAGAGGATTTGCCATTTTTGCCCAAAGACTACAAGTACAATGTCATAAAGGATGTACGCAAGCAGTATGACATAGTAAACAGGCTCCTCCACAGAGAGGATATTGACCGTGTCTACTGGGCAGGTGATGCGGGAAAAGAAGGACAGACCATAGAGGAAAATATCCGTAATTTTGGCGGTGTCAGAGAGGGCATGGAGGAGCTCAGGGTATGGATTGACTCACAGACTGAGGAGGAAATCCTGCGTGGAATCAGGGAAGCAAGACCTATGTCTGACTATGCAAACCTTGGCAATTCAGGAATCATGCGTACCATTGAGGACTACGCAATGGGCATAAATTTCTCCAGAGTTATGTCTGTCAAGTATGGCAATCTGCTGAATAATGCGGCGGGAACCACATCCTACACAGCTATCGCAGTGGGACGTGTCATGACCTGTGTGCTTGGAATGGTTGTAATCAGAGAGCGTGAAATCAGAAACTTTAAGGAGACACCATTTTACAGGATAATCGGAAGCTTTACCGACGCAAATGTGCAGGGAGAGTGGAAGGCTGTAGAAGGCTCAAAGTACTTTGAGTCCCCCCTGCTCTACAAGGAGAATGGCTTCAAGGAAGAAAAGGATGCCCTGGCGCTTATTGAGAACTTAAACGGCAAGCCAGGCACCGTAAAACACATAGAAAAATCAATCTCAAGAAAACGTGCGCCGCTTTTATTCAACCTGGCAGAGCTGCAGGCAGAGTGCTCCAAGCGGTTTAAAATAAGCCCTGATGAGACCTTACAGGTGGCACAGGACTTATATGAGAAAAAGCTCACTACATATCCAAGAACTGATGCCAGAGTGCTTTCCAGTGCCGTGGCAAAGGAGATATATAAAAATATTGGCAGACTAAAGGGATATGAGCCTACAGCAGCCTATGTAGACGAGATAATGGGCAAAAAACTCTATGCAAATATAGCAAAGACCTCATACACAGATGACAGCAAGGTCACAGACCACTATGCCATCATACCCACAGGACAGCTCACAGAGTTGAATTCCCTTAACTCCCTGCAGAGAGCGGTCTTTGACGTGATTGTAAGGAGATTTTTAAGCATTTTCTATCCTGCCGCAGAGTATGAGAATGTAAAGCTTACAGTTGATGTGGATGGCGAGAACTTTTTCTCATCAGCAAAGGTGCTTAAATCAAAGGGCTATCTGGAGGTTGCCACACCGCCTAAAAAGAAATCATTTGAAGAGGAAAATTCAAGAATACTCGGCGGTCAGGGAGCGTCCGCTGACAGTACAGAGGCTGGTGGTGAGAATGGCGCAAACGGAGAGGAAGAAATCGCTGTCAATCCAAAGGTTATGCTTGAGCTGGCTGACCGGCTCAAAAATGGCGATACAGTTCAGGTAAACGGTTATCAAATTAAATTTGGAAAGACCTCACCACCAAAGCGTTATACCTCAGGTTCCATGGTACTTGCCATGGAAAACGCAGGACAGCTCATAGAGGATGAGGAGCTTAGGGAGCAGATAAAGGGTTCTGGAATAGGAAC
>CAVFAM010000364.1:3162-5079 GCA_963620375.1 Bacteroidaceae bacterium | reverse complement strand
GCTTGATATGCTCTGGGATGGAATGGGACTCTTATCATCACTCCTGCGCTCAATTTCAGTCTGACTGTTAAGTCCTATAGCTAAATAATCATCTAAATCTTTTCTTATTTTTTCCAGATGCTCTGATAACAGCATATCAGATTTATTCATATCTCTACACCTCTATAGTATTCCAAACATTCCAAAACCCTGAGCATTTTTCGCACCAAGTCCTGTCTGATATAGAAAGTCAAGATACTTTCTCTTCCCATTCAGACAATATCGTCCAAACCATGCATTTACATACACCCCTTGGTATTTAGTCACCAGCTTACGTGGTTTATACTCTGCCTGCAGCTCCAATTCGATAGATGAAGCTGGTCTGATTCCATAATACGCATAATACTTTCTCTTAAAATTGTCGTCTATCATTTGAGCAAATTCATTTTCAGTCGGCTCATAATAATAGGTCTTACCGATTAACGAATCAGAAGAATAGATCGTCATTGGCGACTTCATTTCAATTATCAGACTTTCATCCTCAACAGAATAATCATACATTTCCATGAATATATCATGATATACCTGATTTCCAAAAGTAATACCGTTATGTTCAAAACTCGCTCTTAAAATATTTATAAGCAATGGCTGTGGGCTGCGAATCTCCAGAGACACAAAATTCTCAAAAATGATATTATGTCTCTGGATTCTATACTCTCCCATCAGCTGGCTAAAGTTAAACATCTTAAAGCTTCTATTTCCGTTTGAGTACCCCACATCATGCACAAAATCTGCATATTCAGGAATTACAGACAATGTTCTGTAAATTATTGACTGTACTATATGATTATAATTAAGTGGTAAAATCAAAGGTTTATCTAGTTTTACATTTACTATTAGCTGCATTTTTATACTTACTACTGTTATTCCTATTATTATTTTTTAACTTGTTACCATAATTTGGTCTGCCACTACTATTTTTTTCAGACTTATTATATTCCAGCGAAAAATCCTCCTGGCTTATTTCAGGAAGCACTTTTTTAATTACAATATCCTCCCTTTTCTTTGGCATACCCGTATTTGATCTTGTTGCATGATTATTCATAAACCATTTGTATCCCTCACTTAATGGCTCATCCTTTTGTTCTTCAGTCTTTGGATATGTGATTTCAACAGACTCTGGCACTCTGTCTAAAGCTGATATTTTCATAAAAGCATCCTTTACAGAAGCACTAAAGCCTGCAGCCTCATATGTACAGTTCTCAGCAATAAAATTTTTGGCACATGTATTTTCGGCATCATATCTATATGAAAGTATGTTGTCCTTCCACTCTATCTTTCGTTCACTTACACTATTAACAGAGCAGACCACACTTCCCAGGCCATATGGTTTTGCTCCACCTAATTTGTAAGCAATATTATGTGACTGACTGTTCAATATCCATATAAGCTGCTTTATCTGCTTATTAGACACCCCATCAAAATATAGCTTTCCAGTAAACGATATACCCGCCTTTACCGGTCGAATCGTCTTATTTAACTTTGTAAGTTTAATATTTTTATTTTCATTTTTATTTTTATTTTCATTTTTATTTTTATTAATTATATTTTTATACACATTTTCATTGTGATGATGCCAATAATATTTACGTCCTCTAAGCTTCCCTTTTTCAACACTGGTTTCCTCCCCCTCACTGGTAACATAATCATATGTCCAAAAGTCCGCACCATCACTTCTTTTTAAATAAAATTCTGTATTTCCAAGCTTTGGTTCTGCCAATGAGGGAATAGTAACACTATCTATGGCATAATAATCCTTTGCTTCTTTTTCTTTTTCCTGCACATACATATCCGAGAATCTGAGCTTTGATCCTTTTGAATTTTCATTATTCCTGCCCACATGTCCAAACAGTTCACATGCTGGACAGTAGTCACTAT
>CAVFAM010000364.1:0-3152 GCA_963620375.1 Bacteroidaceae bacterium | reverse complement strand
GGACAATAATCACTATCGCATGGCTTAAACTGTCCTGCCAGCTGTCCTATATTATTGTCTGAAACCTCTTTTGAAAAGATAGCAGGAGCCAGATAATATATTCCATCTCCAGATTTACCTGTACTTGTACATGTTACAGGGAAGCAGGCTTCTCCCTTTCCATTTAAAAATTGTTTTAAGTCATTTTGATACTCTTCATATGCCCGCTTATTGCCTGCGTCCAGCCCTGGCTGAGAAAGATATGACTCTATCACAGGCTTTAATTTTCTCTCAATTACATCCTTTGTGAGAACCTTCTTATGCCACTTACTATTAGAATTTTCTTTTGGGGTGAATACATGATATCTTGCTTTTTTAACACCCATTCCCCATTTTATCAAATAGCCCTCTTTGCCTTTTCCACTATTCCTGCTGACAGAATCAAGATTAATAATTCCATTGGGCTTATTACATCTATAATACAATTTTGTGCCATTATGATAGCTTTCAAACCCCTGTGGTTGTTTCCCCTTATACGCTCTCTGTCCTATTCTAAGCGACCCAGCCTCCAGAAGCTCCATTGTTCCATCTGATTGCTTATGAATCAAAGCTGGTGTAAACCTGGTTGCGCTCCTTTTCACTGGATATACCCCATCATTTAATACGCCCATACATGAGTCTGTGAGAGTTTCATAAATATTTCTGATAACGCCACGAATCTCACTGCCAGGAATAACAGGTGTGTGATATATACCATCATATCTACTGTTGCAATCAAGCTCTGTATATGAGAAAAAATCATATGATTTATGTTCAGACTCTCTATCAGATATAGCAAAGGCAGTTTCTGAGCTGGAATTAGGAATAAACAAAGGCGTTTTTGTAGTGATTGTATACTTTATTACTCCAGTATGTAAATCTGTATCATTATATGCTTTTGCTCTTTTTGTTGGAAAATCTATAAAGTTATATGGATTTACAAATCCTTTCATCTCAACCATATCATTCCACCTCTTTCAAACGATAATTATTAATTACCGCCAAATCGTTCTCGTCATATGTAATATAATTTACAACTTCAACCTGCCTGCATGTATCATAATTCTTATTTGTATATACTCTCTCGATATACTTATCATCAAATCTTGTATTTGAATCATTTATACAGACTTCAATTTTTCCTCTGCCTGATTGTACAATACGATATTCACTGTCTTTATCAAAAAGATGTAGTTCTAACAAATTATCATTCAATTTAGAATCAGCCTGTAAATCATTCAAATTATAATTTTTGTACTCAACCCTATCTTTATACAGGGCATACATTAACCCGCTCTTTGGTGCTAACTCCAAGTTCATAAGCATCCTCCCAAACTACTCTGTAGATTTGCAATCACGTTATTTATATATTCATTTTCTTTTCCAGCTTCGCCATCAATAAGTATTGGGCCATTTTCTGCAAATATTCCTCTGCCTATAGCAGTCTCTCCACCAACTGCCAAATATCCATTTTGCAAATCCTTTAATGCAAGAAGAAGCAGCCCAATAATCCATTTTGCATCACCATGTCTGCTGTCCTTATCAACTAATATTCTGAGACTAAAACTGCCACCTACATATGTCCTCTCCTTGTATAGAGCGCCCCTTTTTACTGCTGACTCAAATCTGCTCACACCAGTTCTTGTCATTGTAAGAGGAACCGCCCCTTTTATTTCAGATTCACTTACTACGATACAGGAAATATTTGCACCAGTATCATCCACATATCCAAACATAGTATCAATAATATCTGTCAGCTTATCCTGCCTGATAATATTTTCCCTGCTCAGCTCACTCAGGATTTCATTTATACGATGTCTGATAGCCCCAGTCATACTGCTTCCTGGTATAACTGGTACTCCATTATCAGTAATATGAATAAAATCTGGCTGACCTTTGATTGCAGCATACTGTCTGATACTTATACCCCCTGTGAGTTTCAATGGGACTTCTATGTGTATTTTCTTCTTATCGCAGATTTTCACATTCTCCCACGCTTCTTTATCATCAGACAGCTCGTCCCAATATTCTGTGTCATAAGCTTTTGAATAATCCAGGTAGTTGTCACGACCAAATACACTGCACTTTATTGATGTAGGCTTAAACTCTCCAAATCCTCTCGTTTTCTTCTGACCAAGTCTGATTTCACCCAGTTTGATTCCTGCAAATATTTTAACAAGTTCTTCGTCCATTTCAGACTCATTATCAGACTCTCTCACAACCAATTCCATATAGAATGTACCGCTTGCGCCATGCTCTAATATTTCCACATCATATTTACTTCCAGTCTTTGCTGTTTTATTATTTCCAAGAGCTACTCCGTCTCTCACTCCCATTTTGTATCCTGCATCAAACACAATATCAGAGATAAAAAGTGAACTCATTTTGCCTGTATCATCCGCACCAGAATATCCCATAAGGCATATATCATCCTTTTCTTTTTCAAGGTATGCCCTCATTGCTCCTGCAATTGAGCTTCCTGATACAAAAGGCTCCCCATCCCAGTTTTTTAAAACATCTGAATCTGTCCACTCATCCTCTCCAGATGATACACTTAAGGGAGATACTGTCACAAATTTTATCTGAAATACTTTACGTTTAAGTACCCTGCTATTACTCATTTTCTTCACCTCCGCCCAGACTCTTAACATAATGCTTTAGCTCCGAAATATACACTCTGTATACATATAAGTAACGTTCAGTCTCATCCCATGAAGTCAGGCTTTCCCTATTATAGGCTTTATACACCTCATCATATTTCTTCAATCCTATATCAGCTTTATTTTCTGGAGCTATTAGATTATTAATTTTCCTGCACAGCTTCTGTTTTTCTTTATCCTCTATTCCTGCAATCTGCTCTCTCATTGCCCCAAATGATGATGTACTTTTAAATATTGCCCTGTATTTTGATATAGCAGAATTCAGCTGTTTTTTATTACTGCCAATCATCTGCTTTAAATTCAACGAACATATTTCAGTGACAATCTGCCTCTTAATCTCTGCAAAAATCAGCATATCAATTATGCCAGAGCTTTCTCCAACAGGCATAGATTTTTCCTTTAAGTCATTATTTAGTTTATAAACCATTCGCTTAGCATCTGATTTGAGTTCGCTGATTGCAAGCTCTCCATAGC
>CAVFAM010000363.1:0-5993 GCA_963620375.1 Bacteroidaceae bacterium | reverse complement strand
ATCCACGTCCCTGTCGCAGGAAACTGTAACGGTTTTCTTCTTGAGGTCAACCTGGGCTGAAGCCCCTTCAATATCGTTTACTGCGCCGGTTATTGTATTGGCACAGTTCTGGCAGTGCATGTCTTCTACCTCAAGGACATAGGTGTGGGTTATGGCTCCCTCCAGTTTTTTCTTCTTAGGCTTGTAGGATGAACCGCCTCCACAGCAGCCGCCCTCGCCTTTGAAGTGCTTGACTGACTCCCTTATGCCTAAGGCTATTGCTACTACCAAAATTAGAATTATTATTACGTTGCTCATATTATGTACGTTCCTTTCTCTTTTATTACATTTTCCCACATCTTTGCTGTGTAAAATCATGTAATATACTATTTCCCACATTCTTGCTTCCCGCATTTAGGTTGTGATGATATCGGATAACATATAGTTATTCGCCAGAAAAAATATGAAGGCAGCACCGAGAGCTAATCGCAGATAGGGTTTACATGTTTGTAAATTAATGTCCGTTGCGTGCGGTTATGGAACCTCGGTGCAGTTCATATTTTGTTCTGCCAAACAACTATATGCCATCCGATTAGTTACGATGTGGGGCGGGAAGCTGGTTTACAATATTAACCAAATGCTATATCCAGGACCATCATTCCGGCAAAGCCTACCATAAATGATATGGTCGCCCAATTTGAATGTGTTCCCTCAGACATCTCAGGGATTAATTCTTCCACAACTACATATATCATGGCTCCTGCCGCAAAGCTTAGTAAGACCGGCATAAATGGCACTATGATTGATGCAAGAAGTATGGTTATAATTCCTGCGATTGGTTCCACTGCGCCTGACAGTATTCCCTGAATACATGCCTTGCCCTTGCTCATGCCGTTGGCGTGGAG
The DNA here is from genome assembly GCA_963620375.1 of Bacteroidaceae bacterium. GTDB lineage: Bacteria > Bacillota > Clostridia > Lachnospirales > Lachnospiraceae > Roseburia. The sequence continues at coordinate 5,109 of CAVFAM010000363.1, read as the reverse complement.
GGGCATTGATATGATTGCTCCCTCTGGGAAGTTCTGTATGGCTATTCCTATGGATAATGATAAGGCTGCTGAAATTGTCACAAGTGAATTGCCCTGCAGCCAGCCTGCGTATAGGACTCCTACCGCCATTCCCTCTGGTATGTTATGTATCACCACTGCAAGCACCAGCATGGTGGTTTTTCTTAAGCTGCTCTTTGGTCCCTCTACCGATTCATCCATGTGCATATGGGGTGTCAGCACATCCAGAAGCAGGAGAAAAATCATTCCTATACAAAAGCCCAGTGCCGTGGGAACTACCGCAAGCTTACCCATGCTTTGTTTTGCCTGCTCCACTGCTGGTATCAACAGGCTCCAGAAGGATGCGGACACCATCACGCCTGCTGCAAAGCCTGTCAGTATCCTCTGGATGGTTATGTCTATCTGCTTTTTCATAAACAAGACCATCATCGCACCAAGAGATGTCCCCACAAAAGGAATCATAAGTCCGATAAACACACTCATTCTCACACCTCCTTTTATAAAACTAATATATGTTAGGACAAACTAACACATTATCCTAAATATAGCCGCCGTATAGGCGGCTACATTTTCTGCACTCATACTAGCACCAACTTTTGTTAGTGTCAACTAATTCAGATATACTTCTATAATATTTTCTTCTCTCGTCAGATTATTATTTTCTATCAGCATAGTCCTTCCACTTTCATCGGTTGCTCTCATTTCTATTCCATTGAGCTTAATCCCAGCTATATGGTACTCTCCATACTCCTTCCTCTGAGGATTTTGATACAATACCTTTATTGCTTTTCCCTGGAATTTACAGCCGGCAGAGGCTGCGCCGTTAGCATCAAACTGCTCAGCCACAAGCTTTGGCTCTATCAGCAAATCACCATAATAGCCTTTCACACCAAAGCTCTCTGTCAGCACTGTTGTCATAAGCCAGCTTGCTGCTCCTGTCAGATAATGGTACATTCCACGCCCTCTGTCATTAAAGTATTCAGGGATTCCCGGATATATTCTGCTGACTTCAAAATCCATGCTGTGTTTATAGAGGGCATGAACTGCTTTGTAGCCCTCCTTTGCAAAGCCTCTCCTGTAAAGGGCATTGGCATACATAACAGCCATATGAGAGAATACCGCACCATTTTCCTTATGCCCATATGCAAATCCAAACATTCTGCCCATATCCATCTTGATTTCATGGAAATTGGTATTGAGCCTGTAGCCACCGACTTTTTCGTCATACAGATAATGGTTGGCTGCCTTTGTAATCTGTGTCACCTGCTCATCAACAGCTGTACCTGACATTATGGTAAATACCTGACTGGTAAGCATCATTCTGGCACTTCCATTTATAAGCCCCTCTACCTGGTGGCCACTGTTGTCATAATATCCATTATACCAATGATGCCCTGCACTATCACCGGTCCACTCATTTTTCCTGATATTTTCCTTCATCCAGCCTGACATCTCATTAAGCTTATCCGCCAGGAGCTTAATTGATATAGTTTTCTTTTTTCCTGTTACCTCATGAGCAACTGACTCAAAATATTTATCTAACAAATTCCTTTTCTTGTCGATGTCATCATATACTGCCCTATCTGCTTCAAGCAATAAAAACAGTTCCTCAGACAAGCTGCATTCCGCCACACCTGTCCTCTTCTCATACTCAGTTAAGACTTCTGTAAGCTCCGACAGATTGCCTGCATAGGCAGCTGTAAATGCCACGCTTTCGCCCCTGTCTGCCGCCATATCTATAGCATCATTCCAGTCGGCTCCCCTAAGCCTTACCTGCCCATGCTCGCCCACATCATAAAATGAAGTAATGTGCTGCACAAGCAGGTGCTCTAAGATACTGCCCTTGTATCTGCCTCCCTGCTTTGCCAGCATAAAGCAGCCCTGGGACTCTTCCCACAAGTCATCATATTTCTCCCCCCTGTATATCTGGGCATCCTTGAAATATGGCACCTCTTCATCCAGTATCCTAATATCTCCTGTCTGATAGATATAGAGCCTGGTCGTGATAAATGGCCAGACACCATGATCCATCCATACCCTCGTGATATGGTTTCTGTCTGCTATAAACTCACCCTGTTTTTCACCTATAATGGTCGCATTGCTTCCATCAAATCTCACGCCTGCGAAATTGTCCACAAGCATCTGTCTCACACCATCAGGGTTCATGATAAGCAGAGCCTGACAATCCTGCCAGAGGTCTCGCCAGCCTCGTCCACCCTTGCCATAGTCATGATGCGGCAGAAAAGAACAGCCATATATTCTCCTTAAGATAGGCTGGAAATTAACCCATGACATCCATCTGTCAAACTTATAATCTCCTGTGGTATAATCCACATTATTCTGCTCTTTCCAATAACCTTTTGTATCTGCAAAAGCAGCTTTTATCTGATTTATTGTACTGTACTTTTGCACATCCGCACGCAGGTCTGTCTCCGTCTGTGCCATTCCCAGTACTACTATAAAGCTTTTGCACTCGCCAGCCCTTAATGTACACAAATCAAAAGCAAATGCTCCCATAGCCTCATATCCGCAAAGCTCATCACTGTAGTCCTCACCTGCCTGGGGCAGAATGCCTTTTACATTACCATATACAGCCTGGGGCATGGTAAAGCTGCCTCCCTCGCCTATGTAATTTTCCACAGTTGGATAAAACTCCTGTGGTGTATGTCCGTTTTCGTCAAAACCAGCCACACCATATATCATTTTATTTACCTGATGTCCTCTTTCGTCAAAGGTCAGGGTTGGGTTTACATAAACACCCTCATCCCTCACATGTATTCTGTGCAGCAGAGAAGTAACATGACGATGGTCTCTGATGTTATCAGCTGAACGGCCATACACTGGTACTGCTGCCATAGGTGTAAATGTAATTTCATCCTGCCCGGTATTTTCTATAGTTACTAACATCAGCTCAATGTAATCTGCATCATAGGGAACAAATGACAAAATCTCGGTTTTAAGATGATATCTTTTTGATGTACGTTTTACCTTCTGCCACAATGTTCCTGCTTCAAGCACAGTCTCTTCTTTATCATCAGAAAGTCTGTCCGCCTCCTGCTCTGCTGACATGCCAGCAGCAGACCATGCCCTGCCATTCTCAAATCTGCACCAGAAATTTCTGCTCGAACGGTTGTTATGCAAATCCTCACTGCTCACAGGCTGTAACAAAAATGTATTCTGGTTTCCCTTTGCATCTCCTCCCAGCAGAGGTGTTACACTGCTTTTCATGCCCTGCTCATTAGCAATAGGAAAATACAGATAGCTCGTATTCTCTGGATTAACCAACTGAAAAGTACCATTTCCATCTAAAAATTCAAAATTCATACACACTCTCTCCCATACATTTTCTTTTGTAAGTTCATTATAGGAAAAAGCGGCATTTCAAAAAGTGTCCTTTTTTTATTTTGGGTTTCTATTTTACGCTTCAGGGCTTTTCGACTTTTCAAGTGTGATAAATTTTTGTAAAATAATACTATACTAATCAAGGGGGGATTTGGTATGTATCATTCTAAGAAAATAGGTGTTTTCATATCCCATATATTCGGATATTATCAGAAAAATGTATGTCAGGGAATTATCGACAAAGCCTCTGAATATGGCTATACCGCTGAAATATATACTTCCATGGATGGTGAAAATCTGGGGGACTATGGTGCCGGCGAGGACAATATCCTGCACATCTTAAATTATGATGCCCTTGACGGAATTATCTTTGCCTCAGGCACATATATATCCCAGGAATTAAAGAACCAGATATTAGACGATATAAATAAGAACTGCTCTTGTCCTGTCATCGAAATCACAGAATACAATCCAGCTTTTCCATCTGTGAGACTGGACAATAACAGGACGACAGCCCAGCTTACTGAGCACATGATTTTAGAACATGGTGCCAAAAGAATATGCTATCTGGGCTGCCATGGTGAAGCCTTTTTCTCAGACCAGAGAGAAGGCTTCTACCGCACCACAATGGAAAAATACAAGCGTACTATTGCAGAAAATGATGTATACAATGCCACATACACAGATGAGTCCGTCATGAATGCTCTTGACTTCTTTGAGCAGAGTGGACGTCCTGATGCCGTAATCTGCTACAATGACAAGCTGGCTCTCCTGCTTATGGTTGAAGCTCTCCGGCGGGGCTACAGACTGCCACAGGATATGGCAATCACCGGCTGTGACGATTTAGAGGATGGGCAGAATACCACACCATCCCTGACAACTGTGTCCTTCCCAATCTATGAACTTGGAACAAGAGCTGTGGAACTGTTGATTAAACGCTTTCACGATGAAGCCATACCAGACACAACTGTCATGGACGCCCAGCCTATTTACCGCTGTTCCTGTGGATGTAACTCAAAGCAGGGCAAAAACTCTGTTTTTTATCAGCAGGAGCTGCAGCACAATATAGCCGCACTTGAAGCATCTATTATAGATTCAATGAATATGTCCGCCTCATTTCAGGGCATTACAGACCTTGATGATGGCATGGATATGCTTGTGAACTACATAGAGAAAATCGCCCACTGTAAAGAATTTTATCTGTGCCTCTACTCTAATTGGGACACTGTCTCTGAGGAAATTCTAAAGCTTACAGCTTCTGAGGACGCAGTTGACTTAAACGACTCGGATAATATTATTTTAAAGCTTGCCTGGAAAAATGGTAAAAGGCTCCCGGAATGCAGCTTTGTGAAAAACTCACCACTGCCAGAGCATATATATAATTCATCTGACCACGCCTACATATTTACCCCCCTGTTTTTCGGTCAGAACAAGTTTGGCTATGTGGCTCTGGCATATGAGGACAACCTCATAGACTATCATTTTCAAATAGTACACTGGATAATGAACATCAGCCATCTGCTCCAGACCATCTGCGATGCAAAGCGCACCGGCATGCTCATAAAACGATTGGAAAATATATACACAAGAGATGCTTTGACGGGCTTATACAACAAGCACGGTTATCTGGCGAAAGAGCCTCTGCTTCTCGCCGATGCAGTTGCTTTACATGAAAACCTTACATGCTTTTTCTTTGATTTAGACTGCCTGAAACAGATAAATGATCACTTCGGACACAATGAAGGAGAT
>CAVFAM010000362.1:0-5913 GCA_963620375.1 Bacteroidaceae bacterium | reverse complement strand
ACTGTGTACTTGATGTACTGTTCATCATCAAATTCATACTTGACCGGATTTGCTGCATCTGTCTTGTTGGTACAGTTGTAGTAGAACTCAGGTCTGGCATCCTCTGCATCAAAGCCTGTCTTGTCATATGTCACATCAAAGCTGTATCTGTTGTCCTGTATCTCTTTTGCCACATTTGCTCCAAATACAAACTCTCCTGTGTCTGCGATAAAGATTATATCGTCATCGCCTACTGTTGCATTGCCGTCTGCCTGGGCTGTGAAGTCTGCTGCGCTGTCATACACCTTCATATTCTGGACTGCATCTGTCATCACGTCATTGCCATCTGCATCCTTGATAGAAAGCTGTACTGAGTCTCCTGTTACGCCGCCATAGGCAAGTCTGATTCTCTGGTAAGCATTCTCATGCACGTCTGTCTTGCAGTAGTAATCCTTGATATCGTCCCCTGCTGGGATTGTCTTATCAACTGTTGTAGGTACAGTCACTCCTGCTGTGTAGTATCTCGCCTCTTTTAAATCCTCATAGCTGAAGCTCTGGGATATCTCATAGGTAGTATCCTTCTGGTCACTCATAAATGTAAGATTTGATGAGGTATAGTATCCTGTAAAAATTGTCCTGCCGGCATAGTCTGAGTTGCCCTCTGAGTATACCTGCTTTGACAACTGTGTAAACTGCTTTAAGATTGTCTCTCTGTCATCTGCTGTAAGTGTATCTGTTGAGCCATTTACACACTGGGTTCTGATGTCTGTGATAATTGACTTCATATTATTTAATGATGTATATGTCACATCCAGCCATGACTGGGCATCCGGTATATTGTTATCCACATACTGTCCCAGATGTGACAATGTTGTTGCCATTCTCATGGAACGAATTGCGATAACCGGATCCTCTGAGGCTTTTGATATCTTCTTCTGTGTTGTCATCTGGGTATTATACTTGTCTACAAGTATCTTTGTTGAGTTGATATTTGTCTTAGTATTTCCCATTATCATGTTGTTGGTAATTCGCATATCCGCTTACCTCCTTCTATTTACACGCCTGTTTCATTTACCAGCTTGTCTATCATCTCTGCCATTACAGATATGATTTTTGAATTCATATTGTAGGCATTCTGGAACTTAATCAGGTTAAGGGCTTCCTCATCCTCATCTACTCCGGATATTGATGTACGCTGATTATCTATTGTGGTGCTCAGATTGTTGTATACCTTGTAATATATAGTGGCTTTCTCTGTATCTACAGATACATCCGAGATTAAGGTCTCAAGGAACGAGCTTGCCTTGTCTCCTCTGTAGACCTTTGTATCACTTTGCAGCTTTAAGAGCTGCTCTATCACGTCATAGGCATCCTGCTTTACGCTGTCTGTTGTGGTTCCAAACTTTGATGGGTCATCCAGCATATCCTGGCTCACCCTGAAGTTTGCACCAGTCAGCTGATAATATGTATCACTGTCACTGGTTATTGTAGTGTTTGAAGCCTCTGTGAAGCTGAATACCTTGCCACTCTTTGTCTCAGCCTGGAAAAATGTTCCTGCCTGGTCTCCGTTTAAGTCCTGGGCTGTAGACTCTATCTCATTAAAGAGCTTTGCGAAGTTTCTGACAAACTGGTTTAACTGAGCCATGTAATATGGAACACCCATTGTGTCGATTCCTGCTCCTGTTGTCAGTCTGCTGTCTACTACATCCGCTGATATCTTCTTCTGGTTACCAAAATTATCATACTGTGTACCCAGATTAAAGGTAATCTCCTCTATTGAGCCATCAGCATTAACCTTTGCCTCCCATGACTCGTATGAGAATGTCTTGTTTCCCACAGTGATTGAGCCTTTTGTTGCTGGCAGATTTAACTCATTCAGCTCATCCGCTGACACATTTCCTATTGTAACTGTGTTGTTGTCAGTATCTACTCTTGTAACTGTACCCCTGAGATTCTCTGCGTTATCTCCGTCACGCATCTCAAAAAGTCCCTTTAAGCTTCCGTTTCCTGTACCTGTCAGTGGAGAAAAGTGCATGTCTGTGTCAGTCCAGTAAAGCTCATACAAGCCCTCATTATCTGTCAGGGTCTTCTTTGTCTCTGAGGCTACACATTCAAGTGTCCTGTATGTGTTTCCGTCTACCAGCTTCTCTCCATTTATGTACACTGAAAAGTTTGTGCCGCCAAGAGGCATGTCTGGATTGTTTGTGTTCTCCACCTCATACTCCGAAGTCGTAACTGTCACAAGCTTTGACAGCTCGTCCAAGAGGTTAGCTCTCTCGTCTCTTAAGTTGCTTGCCTGGGCTCCTGTACCAGTCTCTACCTGATTTATCTCCTTATTCAAGAGGGAAATCTTCTGTGATATAGAGTTTATCTGGTCTGTTGCGTTTTTAATTTCCTCGTTGCAGTCAGCCTGTATCTCTGACAGGTTCTGCGCCATGGAGTTAAAATATGTGCATAAGCTCTGGGCGCTGTTTATAAACTGTGCCCTGGTATTTTTGTCTGCTGCATTTGTTTTTACAGTATCAAGGTCTGTAAACATCTTTGCAAATATTGTTGAGAAGCCCTCTAAGGTTGAATCATCCTTAAAGTATGTCTCTATCTGATCCATGTAATAGAGTCTCTGTTCATATCTGCCAAGGCTTGAGTTGTTCTCTCTGTATTTTGTATCGTAGTATTCGTCCCTGACCTGTGCAACCTTTGTGACATTAACACCTGTTCCTGCACTTCCATAGCGGGCTGCCACTCTCACTGCTGTTGTAGCTGCAAGAGTTGCCTCCTGTCTGGTGTAGCCCTTGGTCTGTACGTTTGCGATATTATTTGCAGTTGTATTTACTGCCACCTGAAAGGAGCGCAGTCCACTTGATCCTATATTAAGTCCGAAAAATGTTGATGGCATAGCCATTCCTCCCGCTCTTATCTACCGGCTTAAATCAGCCCTGTAACTATTGTCTCTGTCATCTCGTTGATTACTGTTATATATCTGCTCGCCGCATTGTATGCCGACTGGTATTTAATCATATTTGTGAGCTCTTCATCGGATGACACACCTATTACCTGCTGTCTCTGGTTGTCTACAGATGCAACTGTAGCCGACATTGTCTGGCTTGCTGTGTAATACACATTTCCTGATATACCCAGTCTGTCGATTATCTTGTCATAATAGTCCTCAAAGTTACATGGCACTGTATCGTCTGGCGCAATAACCATTGATGTCTGCTGCCATGCTGCTGTGAGCTTGGTAGCCAGTGTCATATCCACTGCTCCGTTGCTGTCAGCTGTACCATTCTGCCTGTATACCGGCATCTTTGTAACTTCCTTGAGCAGGTCTGGATTTATTGATATATTGCCCAGCTTATAGAGGGTATTTGTATCGTACTCATTTTCCTCATTATATACATAGAGGGTCTGGGTATTTCCATCCTGGTCTGTGTATGTGACCTCTGTGTATCTCTCACAATTGTCTCTTACAAAAAGCTCCTCCGGTGGAAGCTTCTTATCTGCTCCTACATTGCAGTTCTCTGCATCAAGTATCTTTGTGCTGGATGTTATCTGGTACTCATTGCCATCTGCATCATATGCTGTGATTGATGTAGCACCGTTTCCTGCCGCTGCCTCTATCTCCTCATCAGTCATGGTCTTATTTGGCACCAGTATATCGTTCATCGACAATATAATCTGGTGCAGGAGATATGTCACCTCTGCCTGAGTCTCAGCCACTACGCAGTCATCTATCTTGGAATAATCGTATTTGTCCTGAAATTCCTGACTGAAATTTGCCTTGGCGTCAGTATCTAAGTATTCGTATTCTCCGTAATTTTCACCTCTTGCATAGAGGAGAGCCTTGATACTTCCTATATCATTATTGTATTCTGTAGAAATATCTATACTAAAATCAAAGACATCTGTATAGCCGTTCTCACCCTTTGCTGCGTCTGACAGGTGTCCCCAGAATGGTGTATAAAAGCCTGTGCCCTTTGCCGATTCCTTGACTCTTAAGCCAATCTTGTTATAGCCATCCTCATCCACAAAGGTCACGCCCTCTGCCTTGATTATAACCTGGCCAGTGCTGTTTTCCTTTGATTCTATATTAAGATAGCCAGACAGCTCATCTATGAGGTAGTCCCTCTCATCTCGCAAGGTCATCGCAGTCTCTAAGCCGTTAGACTCGACCTTCATGATTTCGTTGTTTAACTCATTGATTCGCTTGCCTATCTCATTGACACGGTCTATCTTGTCACTTATCTCTTCATTTATATTCGCCTGGTATTTTTGAAGATCCGAATATACACTTGAGGTTCTGGACAAAAACAGCTCTGCCTTCTGCAATACCAGACTCTGGTTTGTAGAGTTTGATGGGTCTTTTCCGAATTCCTGGAATGCCTGCCATAAGTCGGCTACGCTCTCCTTGAACTCCTCTCCATCTATCTCCTGAAGGATGTCCTCTACATATGCAACTGCGTTGTACATACTGCTGTAAAATTCGCTTCGTCCATTCTCACGTCTATATGCCTTGTCTAAGAATATATCACGTGCATGTGCCACATCTGAGATTGAAACTCCCAGACCATTCTGCTGTATATTGGTCCGGGATGTTGGATTGACACGTGTTATATATGATTTATCTGAAAATCTGACCTGCTCCCTGACATAGCCAGCTGTGTCAACATTGGCTAAGTTGTTTGCAGTCACGTTTAATGCATTCTGCGCATTTGTCAGTCCTGAATTTCCAATATAGAAACTGCCGAATCCATTTGCCATATACCTGTTTCCTCCTAATTATTGCTTAGCATCAAAACCGCTACTTCCTAAAATTGCGCCCGTATTATAGGCATCCTTGCCATAATTTGCGGTCTCTGGCGCCTGTCTCATGCTCTTAAACAGGGTAATGTCAAATTCAGCCATCTCAATTGCCTGAGATAACAGGACTGAATTGATATTATTTATTTCCTGCAGCTCACCTGCTGATTGTATCAGTGCTTCCTTGGCATCTGTAAGCTTCGCCTGTATCTTCGGCTGTGATTCCAGACATCCTATCAGTTTGGTAACTGTCATCTGGTCTTTTTCCTTACCCAGAACTGTTGCTATGTCGTTTAAAAGACTCGCCTGTCTGTTACCCTTTGCAATCAGTTCATCGCTTGCTTCCTGTTCAAGAACTGTAAGCTTTTCGAGTGCTGGCACATCTGCGTCTATCAATATCTGACGCTTCTTTTCTCCATATTCTACAAGCTTTCTGTAATCTTCATTTTCTTCCTTGAGCAATACCACAAGCTCTTCTACCAAACTAGCCACACTAATTCCTCGTTTCCTTATTAATTAATAATTAAAGTGAGTTGTATTTCTCCAGTAGCTTTGCAGCAAAGTCATCAGGACTCACTGAGTATTCACCAGAGTCTATCTTGTTTTTAAGCAATGCAACCTTATCTTCCCTGATGTCTGAAGCCTGTGCCACTGCTGTCTTTGCAATCTGCAAATCCTTGCCTGCTGATGAAATTGTAAACTCATCTCTTGTTGAAGCAAGCTTTGAGTTCTTCTGTGCTGCAGTAGTTTTGTTTACTCCATACAATTGAGCAATCTGATTATATGCATCTATTCGCATAACAGCATCCCCTTTCTTCCTTGAAATCTGTGCTTTCACATTATTTATCGGATGATTCCGGGATTACTTAACCCTGATTTTATAATTTTCCGCTTGAATTTGCCCTTGAATAATTGGGCTGGGCTTGATAATATAAGAGAGTTTGTGATTTTCGCAAACTTCCCACTCGATGCGCATTGGGGGATATCGGATAACATACAATTATTCCTCAGAAAAAATATGAAGTCAGCCGCAGGATGGAATCGTGGATAGGGTGTTTAGACTTGTTAAGGTTTAACGTTGCCTTGTTTATTGGAAACCTGCGGCAGTTCATATTTTGTTCTGAGAAACAACTGTAT
>CAVFAM010000361.1:0-3157 GCA_963620375.1 Bacteroidaceae bacterium | reverse complement strand
TGTTTGGCGGCTACAACAACCGCAGGGGTGAAAAGGTCGCCAACAAGTTCCTTGATATCAGGGTTAAAAATCCTTTTGACCCGTCTGTCACCTGCACCCTGGGCGACCTTTGCATCATGGGCTATATCACGGAATCAGATATCCTGGATATTGCCAGAGAGAACGGCATCGAGTTTCCCACTGAAGCTACAGACTTTTCAGGCAACAATGTTCTCCAGTATCTTCTCTTCCACGGAAAGCCCTACAACTTTACATTCTATAATGATGCGGGCGAGAAGGTCACGGCTGGCATTATGCACACTGATTCCATAGATCTGATACAATCTGCTGTGCCGCCCGTAACCCATGACCATCTTGAGCACATGATTTCCATGTTTCAGGGCAATGGCGAGAGCTGGAACAGTGTCTACGGGCAGGCAGCAGAGTTCCATGTACGGCATCAGCTTGAGAAGGCAGGATATGAAGTACTGATGCCTGCTGACAGGAATTATGAAGCAACAGATCTTATCGTAGAAAAGAGATTTTTCAACGATATGGGGACACAGTATACGGAGTCGCCGGACTTCCCCGGGCATGGTCTTTTGCAGGTCAAAACCTCCTCAGGGATATTTCCCACCAATAACTATACGTCGAATACCCTGCATCATCTGCAGACCAATCCTGACATCCCTGTCATATGCTCTTCCAAGATAGCAGCGAGCCTGGGTGATTCCTATCCCTCTCATATACTGAGCTTTTCAGACATAGGCCTTAATGATGCCCATATGGAAAGCATGCTCTGCCATCAGTTCGAGCAGCTGAAGTATCTGAATCCCCATGCCCTGGAATGCCTGAACGGTGTTGCCTTCGGGCTGGATGCATCGGTTTTTCACGATACCATGGACTCAGCCCGCACCTCTGTATTCTCTCATGTCATGGGTGACTCAGGCGTGATGGAAAGTTCTCTGAATATCGGCTTTCATAACATCCCCGTGATAGGTATGGCATTCAGGGGGTCGCTTGCGCTTGCAAATAACGTAGAAAAAGCCAGACGGGGAGAAATTTCATACAAGGATGCCTATGCCAATACTGCCCGGGTGGTTGCAAAGACTGCTGTAGTCGGCACAGCAACATCTATAGGAACAGGCCTTGTCCTGGGGGCTTTAGGCACGTCCGTGGGAGCACAGGTGAACGGGCTTGCACAGTCCGTTCTTTCCGGTGATAATGCAGGCAATATTGCAACCTCAGCATTTCAGGTAGCTGGTGTCTTAGCTCTGGCTGGTATAATAGGCGGTATAGCAACAAGTATTTACGATAAGTTTTTTGATCCTAAAAAGAAATATAACGAAAAAGTGTATGCCATGAATATGGCTGCATCAAATATCGCAATCTATCTTACCACAAAGGTAAACAGTAATGAATTTTTAGGACAGTTTGAGCATCCGTCAATGAGAAAGCTGCAAAGCGAAATACTGGAAACGAAGCAGGTTCGTGACAAGATAAAGCGTGAAAACAGTATCTATCCGTTTTCTTACTATGTCGCAAAACGCAAAATAAATTTCTTAACGCCAATATATGATCAGTTATATACTGAATATAATAAAATTGTCAGACTGTGGAATTATCTGGCCAAATCTTCTTCTTTTCTTGTTCTTCCTTTTGAAGACAAGAAAAATAAAGCACGTTCCAGAGAAGAGGCAAAATCTGCCTATCTGGATTATAATAATGACAGCTCTATAAAGAAAATTTTCAAGGAAAATGGCAAGTCAGATGAAGATTTTCTTCAAATTATTATAGTATTGATAAAAAATGACATAGTACGGCTTATGCCATACATAAAGAACATCAATAGTGATGCTCTGCGCAACCTGATTTCTGCATTTGAGCAAAGCACGCTGGATGCGTACAAGGAATATGAAAAGCTGGTGCAGAAGGGCATTATCACGGTCGCTTCTGCTCATGCCTGATCAGGTGCAGGCAGGCCTGTCCTGTCAGACATTTATAGCTGCTTTGCAGAAGCATTACCCTTTGCAGCTGGCTTCCTCTGTTGTTTTCCCATTGCATCCGGTATCGGATCCGGCATTCAGTTCTGCCTCGATTTCTTCGATGGTCGGAAGTGAACCATTGAAACTTTCCGGTACTAAATCTGTTAGTTTGTATTCCAAAATGCCAACAGGCAAATTGATTGCGCTGGACGCATATTGTGCCATCACATTGTCTTTTGTTTTGCAAATCAGCAAGCCTATAGTCGGCGCGTCATCTTTTTGCTTCAGCATTCCGTTTACCGCCGCTACATAGGTGCCAAGCTGTCCCATGTCGCCAGCTTCAAGCTTTCTTGTCTTTACTTCGATCACAATATAGCAGTGAAGCTTTGCATGGTAGAACAGGAAGTCAAGAAATTGTTCTGTTTCTCCAACCACAAGACGGTATTCCCTGCCCAGCATGGCAAATCCGTTGCCTAGTTCCAGAAAAAATCGCTGTATGTTGTTCATGAGGGCGTCTTTTAATTCTTTTTCATCATATTGCTCGCGGACGGCGATAAAATCGAAGACATACGGATCATGTGTTATCTCCTGGGCAAGATCGCTTTGTGGTTCGGGCAATGTTAGCTGGAATTTGGAAACAGCTTTTCCCTGCCGTTCATACAGCCTGGTATCCAGAAAATTCAGCAGTACATTGCGTGACCAGTTGTTTTCTATCGTTTTTTTTGCATAGAAGAGGGCTCGTTCTGAATCATTGCCATATTTGTCAATGATAAGGCGTATATGTCCCCAGGGAATGGAGAAAAGCGGCTCTGCAATTTTTCCCACAACCTGTGGGAAAATTGGCTGCCCCGTACTTTCGTCTGCTTTATCAAAAGGTTGTGGTATGTTTTTGGCATCCTCCACCAGCAGGTAGAAACGCTTTATATAGTACAGATTCTTCATGGACAGGCCTTTTACTCCAGGAAGAACGTCAGACAGATCATTGCTCAATGTTCTGTAAAAAGAAGTGCCCCATTTTTTTTCAGATTCTAATGAAACAATATCTCGTCCCAAACTCCAATAAAACAGGAGCATTTCCCTGTTTACTTGTACAGCTGACTTAATTTGACTACTGCTGTATCGCCTTTTTATAGTTTTCAGCCAGTCAAAGTACATACGATCCGATTTTATAATTTCATTCATGCTGGCTTCTC
>CAVFAM010000360.1:970-13036 GCA_963620375.1 Bacteroidaceae bacterium | reverse complement strand
CTCTTGGTGCTGCTATAGCTACAATGGTATGTTATATGGTAACATGGGTGGTGAGATATATAAATTCCAGGAAAATTGTTAATATGAAAATAAAACTGGTCAGGGACATCATATCGTATATTGTGCTGATGCTTCAGGCTGTGATATTGGAAATATTTGATAATGGAATAGAATTATATTTTATAGAAGTTTTATTGTTTGCCTTTGTTATTATACTCTACTGTAAGGATATTGGGATGGTACTAAAAAGGGCTGTGGATGTGTTGAAAAGCAGGTGTAGATAGATGAAGATTGGTATAATAACATGGTTTTCGGGAACTAATTATGGAACTCATTTACAGGCAATTGCTTTGCAGGCATTTTTGCGTAAAATGAATCATCATGTTGAAATTATTAATTATGAAGTTGAAGTTCCGCAAAAAAGACCTATGATGAAAAGAGTATTGAATCAACCACGAAAATTTGTGAATCTGTTAGCTTATAAAAGATTTGATTCTCAGATACAAATTAGAAACAATAAACTAAAAACAATAATAAAAAATAATTGTCTATTAACTGATAAATTAGAATGTGATGATGAATTCGTGAAAAAATGTAATGAATTTGATTTGTTGGTTTGTGGTGGAGACCAAATATGGAATCCGAACTGGTATCATAAATTTTATTATGCAGATTATGATGGTGTTATTACAAGAAAAATATCGTATGCACCAAGCCTAGGTGTGGATGAAATACCTGAAAAACAGATTGAGAATATTAAGAGAAGTCTTGAGAAGTTTGATTATATCTCTGTACGTGAAAAAAAGGGAGCAGAAGCTGTTGCTAATTTGTTTTATGGTCAAAAAAAGATAGAGACGGTAATAGACCCAGCGTTTTTGCTGGATAAAGATGAATTGGATAAAATGTTTAAAACACAGTTGGAAAAGGAGCGTGGCAGATATGTGTTAAGCATGTTTTTGACAGATAATCCGCACCATTGGAAGGCTGCGGAAAGCTTTGCAAAGAAAGCGGATTGTAAGCACGTAATTATTCCCTATTGTGGATTTTCATATATGCAGAGGGCTGAGATTGCAGCGGATGCAGGATTAGAGGATGTGATAGAGTTGATAAGAGGTGCAGAGTATATCCTGACGGATTCGTTTCATATAACTGCTCTTGCGATAATATATCGAAAACAGTTTTACACATTTCAAAGATTTAAGGAAACTGCGTTTTCTTCCACGAATGAAAGAGTAAGAAATTTGCTGGAAATAGCGGATTGTAGTAACCGTTTTATAAATTATAGTGAAAAATGTATAAATGATATGACTGATATAGATTACAAAAATATTGTACCAAAACTAAATAAAGTAATTGAAAAATCAAAGAAGTACTTGGAAAAAGCAGTTGGAGAAGAATAGATGAATGAAAAGGTTACAATTATTGTAGCAATTTATAAATCAGAGAAGTTTTTGGATAAATTGATAAAGAGCATTATTTCGCAAACCTATGCAAACTTGGAAATAATACTTGTCGATGATGGTTCGCCGGATAATAGTGGCAGAATTTGTGATGAGTATGCCAAAAAGGATGATAGAATTATAGTTATACATAAAAAGAATGGTGGTGCATGTGAGGCGAGAAATGCGGGACTGGAGCATGCAACTGGAGAATATATAAGCATAATAGATGGTGATGACTGGCTGGAAAAAGATTATGTTGAGTATCTTATGTCACTAATACATAGTACAAACGCAGAAATGGCAATGACAGACAGCATCTTTACAACTCGTGACAGGGAGCAGATACAAAAAGATACGGTAGAGGTATGGACGTCGGAGAAAGCTTTTGTTGAAATAATCTATCCGAGGATTCCAATCGGACCTTGGAATAAGATGTATAAGCGAAGCCTTATTGAGGAGAATAATATAGATTTTAATCGCCCATGGTCGGGAGAGGGGTTATGGTTTTCGTCAAGAGCTGCACAGTTTGCAAATTACATAGCTGTTGGTCATAGAAAAATATATAATTACAGACTAAATAACACAGAGAGTGGTCTGACACATTATAATTTACAGATGGGAATAAATGCATCTGAAAATATTGAATATATTGGACAGCAAATGATAATCAGGACACCGAGAACTATTAGAGCAGTAAATTGGCATATTTGGAAAAATTATTGCTTTCAATTATTTTTGATAATAGCTACCGACTCAGTTGATGAAAATAGAGAGCGTTATAATAATTGCATAAAAAATATAAGGCAGAGGTTGATAGAAGTCATCCTATATTCTGAATTAGGATTTAGAACAAAAATCAAAATGCTAATACAGGGGATTTTTCCTGTATGGTATGCGAAAAGGGACCTTGTAAAACAGAGAAATGCCTTAATAGCAGATAGAATGGAATAGCTAGGTTGAGAGAAGGAGAATAGTGTGATACCAAAGATAATACATTATTGCTGGTTTGGACCGGGAAAAATGGGAGAAAACGAAAAGAATTGTATAGCAAGCTGGAAAAAGTATTGTCCGGATTATGAATTCATGCTTTGGACTGAAGTTAACTATGATGTTACTAAGAATAAATATATGAATGATGCATATAGGGAAAAGAAATGGAGCTTTGTTTCTGATTATGTGAGATTGGATGTAGTATACCAATATGGTGGGATATATCTTGATACAGATGTAGAATTATTAAAAAGTCTGGATACATTGCTTGATAACACCATGTTTTGTGGCTTTGAAAATGATGACTATGTCAATTTTGGTATTGGATTCGGGGCTGAAAAAGGGCATAAAATTGTAAAAGAAATAATGGATGTATATGGTAAGTTGAACTTCTATAATCCTAATGGGAGCCTGAATCTGGAGCCTTGTCCTGTTTACCAAAGTGCAGTACTCAGAAAACATGGAGTGAAAATGGATAATAGCTTGCAGGTGATGGATGATATACTGGTACTTACCAGTGATTATTTTTGCCCAATTAGTTGTGAAACGGGTGTTATAAATATTACTAATAATAGCTATGGAATACATCATTATAGTTTTAGCTGGGGGAATAGGAGTGATAAAATCTGGGGGAAAATTAGCAGATGGACAAATCGTTATATGGGAAAAAAATGGTCTATGATAATATGTTTTCCTCATAGAATTGGGCAAAAAATCAAAATGATAGGACTTTCACAGACGCTTGAGTTTTATATAAACAAATATTTAAAGAAAAACAAATATAACTGAGGACAAAATAAAACCATGCCAATAAAACAAAAACTAACCAAACTAACAAACTCAATAACCCGCTACGGTATAGTCGGCACCTGGCAGAAGTTCTACGAGCGCAAATTCGCCCCATGGAACACCAACGAGCCAGACTGGCAGAAATACCTGCCCACAGAGAAGGAGCTTGCTGCCCAGAGGAGGCAACTTAAGGAGGAGCCTTTCAAGTACACCCCTCTTATCAGTATAGTTGTGCCGACATACGAGACACCGGAGAGATTTCTCAAGGAGCTGCTTGACTCTGTCACAAATCAGACCTATGGCAGATGGGAGCTTGTGCTGGCAGATGGCAGCAGGAGCGATAAGGTAGAACAGTCTGTAGCAGAATATATGAGACTTAAAGCAGAAAGCGGGACTGAACTATCAGGAACTATTGTATATCATCGTCTTGAGAGAAATGCAGGAATTTCAGAAAACACCAACGAGGGACTCCGGCTTGCGACAGGAGATTATATCGGCTTTGCAGACCATGATGATGTGCTTGGGTTAAATGCCCTTTATGAAAACGTCAGAAAGCTAAACGAGCTGACTGAGGAAGAACGAAAGCTCTATATCAGCTATTCGGATGAGGACAAGATAGATGCCGAGGGTACGAGACACTACTATTTCCATCACAAGCTGGACTACAATGAGGAGCTGATCAGGCACTATAATTATTTCTGCCATTTTGTGATGGTGAGTCGTTCGCTGCTTATGCTGCCTCAGGAGAGCGGACTCGATGGAAAGCAGACAGGTGCAAAACAGAATCATACAGCATCATGGGTAGACACTGTAAACCATAAGACTGGTGGATTAAACCCTGACAAGGACGGTGCCCAGGATTATGATTTTATCTTAAGGTGCTTATCGGCAGGCGCCAGGGCCTACCATATACCAAAGGTGCTCTATCACTGGAGGGTACACGAAGCCTCTACAGCAGGAAGTGCAGGAAGTAAAATGTATGCCTATGAGGCTGGTGCAAAGGCGATAGCGGAGTACCTCGAGAGACGAAATGTGCAGGCAAAGGTTACAATAAGCAAGGATCTGGGGATATATGATGTGGACTATATTTTGTCAGATGTGTCAAGGACTGCAAAGCTTGTATACAAGGATGAAATATCAGATGACATCATACAGGATGCAGCAAGGGATGAGGATGCAGACTACATCATGTACATTCCTGCTGGCAGAAGCTGCGGGGATGCAGAATATGAGGAAAAGATGCTTGCGGTCTGTCAGGAAGAGGATGTGGCAGCAGTATCTCTTAGGCTGGTGAAGGGCAATAAGGTAGTCTATACTGGAATCGGCAAAGCCTATAGGGGCTATTTTAACAGGAATGAGCTGCCTATGGATGTGAAGAAGGTGCCTGTCTGCACAGATAAGGACAGCATTGTCCTGATAAAAACAAGGGCATGGAAAAAGGCAGGATACAGGATGGTGCAGCTTAATAATCTGGATGCGGAGATGAAATAGCTCACTTCTGACCTATTTTTCTGGAAAAATATGTAGAAAAAGGTCCATTTTGGACACGACTTGAAAGCATATATGGTTTTATAATAGCCCTGACAGGGAGGATAAAGATAAAACCATGAAAATGTACTTAGATTTAAATGATGAGCTGTTTGAGGCAGCAGAGAAGCTTGCCAGGACAGAGACCTTGCAATCAGATGGCAAGGCACTAAAGCACCTTTCGGAGATAGAGAGACACTTAAGAAAGAGCCAGGGCTGTGTCAGTGAGTACCTGCTGGACAGACAGATCAGGTGTGAGCATCCGATTATAGAGCAGATTGAGATGCTGGACAATCAGTTCGCCCATGAGATTACACCGGACATATATGTGTCAACCACAGCAGAAAATGTGATGAGAAAAAGGCTCAAGGTTGACAGGAGAGGAATTCTGGTTGAAGTCCTGCTTAGGCATGGAAGAATCAGAAGGGCAGAGGAAGTTTACAGATAGGATAGTTTGCGTTGTATAAACCAGAGTTATGAAAAAGGCTTTTAATCATGACTCTGGATATTTTTATATCTTAGTATTGTTTAACTTGTAAAATAATGGTATTATTACAGAAAAATTAAAGAAATATTAAGATACTTTTATATTTCATGAGTGTATAATATTAACTACCTAAGTTAAAATAAGAGGGTGACAACGGAGGACGTTATATTGGAAAATAAGACAACTACTTCAAAGGGCAAAAAGCGCAAAATAAGCGCAAAGCAGTGGAAGATAATATCCCTGGTGGTACTGGCAGTCCAGGCTGTGGTGGAGCTTGTGACACTGATAACAGCAGGAAAGACAGGCATGCTGCCGACCAAGTACATGGTGGCGATAACCCTTATCTTCATATTGCTTTTGTTTCTGGAAGCACAGCTTTTGATGTATAAATACACCAGGACGAAAAATAAAAAGACCGGCAGGATAAGGCGCATAACAGGCTTTGTGCTGGCTGGCATATCAATACTGCTCTGCATATATGTGAGCATGTTCCTTGGCAAGATGAACAGCACTATTGAGGAAATCACAAACGATACTGTCACAATCAGTGAGGTGGCAGGCGTGTATGTGCTGACAGATGACCCTGCCCAGGAGATACAGGACGCAGCAGACTATACATTTGCGTATACAACAGTCTATGGCGACGAGACAACCATGGAAGCCATAGATGCAATAAATAAAGAGGTTGGCTCTGATATTGAGACTGTAGAGTATGACTCTGTGACAGAAATGGTAGATGCATTGTATGCAGGTGAGGTTCAGGCAATGATTATGGATGAGACCTATGAGGCAGTAGTCAATGATACAGAGGGCTACGAAGAGTTCTCGACCAAGGTCAGAATCATATATGAGCATACAAGAAACTATACTGAGGAGAAGCAGGATTCGACACTTGATGTGACAAAGGATCCGTTCTGTGTATATATCAGTGGTTCGGACACCAGATCTGCCAAGCTGGCAAAGAGCCGAAGCGATGTAAATATACTGGCATTTGTCAACCCAGCTACCAAGCAGATATTACTGCTCAACACACCTAGAGATTACTATGTCGATATCTCAATTGCACAGGGGCAGAAGGACAAGCTCACCCACTGTGGACTCTATGGAGTGGACTGCTCAGAGGATACACTT
Organism: Bacteroidaceae bacterium; assembly: GCA_963620375.1. Taxonomy (GTDB): domain Bacteria; phylum Bacillota; class Clostridia; order Lachnospirales; family Lachnospiraceae; genus Roseburia. Next base: position 6,670 of record CAVFAM010000360.1, on the reverse strand, counting down.
GCAAACCTCTATGGACTTGACAATATAGATTTCTATGTGCAGATGAACTTTGAGGGCTTTAAGAAGCTTATAGATGAGCTGGGCGGAGTTACCGTAGTATCGGAGGAATCATTTACATCTATTCATGACGCAAACTACAGCTATGTGAAGGGTGAAAACTATGTGGATGGTCAGGCAGCCCTCTACTTTGTCAGAGAGCGTTACCACCTGTCAGGAGGAGACCTGACAAGAGGCCGTCACCAGATGGCGCTTATATCAGCAGTTGTAGACAAGGTGACAGGAAGCACCAAGCTTCTCACAAACTATGGCGGAATCATGGACAGCCTGGAGGGTATGTTCTCTACAGATATAGGACAGGAGGACATATCAGGACTGGTAAATATGCAGCTTAGCGATGGTGGCAAGTGGACAGTGAAGAGTTATGCAGTAGATGGCGAGGGCACAAGTGCAAAGACTTACTCAATGCCTACAAAGAATGCCTATGTAATGCTCCAGAACCAGGAGAAGATTGACAAGGCAAAATCGTTGATTGATAAAGTATATAATGGAGAAATAATTACAGACGAGGACTTACAGTAGTCTGTGATGAGAATAAACAGGAATCCCGGCAACGGTTGTTGTCGGGATTTGTTTATGGTATAATATATTTTGTATAATTGCGTTTGCATGGAAATGGCAGATATGCAAATATTACACAGTATAATAAGCAGTATGAGGTACTAAAATACGATGAAAGCAAGAAAAAGAGAGCAATACAAGCATTTTATAAACTTCTTTGCAAATCTTATGACAATAATAGTGGAGGCAGTGGCATTCGGCTGTATATGGTATATGCAGTATGTACCACAGCTGGAGAGAAAATACTGGAATCGAGGAAACTGGGCGGTAATCGGCTTCTATGTGTTAATCCTGTTTTTCTTCACCAATACCTTTGGCGGCTACAAGATAGGATATATGAGGATACAGGATATCATCCTGTCAAATACCCTGGCTATTTTCTGCGGAACAATAGTGGCATATTTTGAAGTCTGCCTTGTGGCAAATGACTACCTGTCACCTATGCCCCTTATAGAAGCAGGGCTTGTGGATATAGTCTTTATCGTGCCATGGACATTTATCGTGCGAAAGCTCTATGCCTATATGTATCCGCCTAGACAGATGCTGGTAATATATGGACAATATTCGCCATATGACCTGATGGAAAAAATCAATTCCAGAAAGGACAAGTATAATATCTGTGCATCTATCAGCTGCTATGAGGATGAGAAAGACCTTTATGCCATGATAGACAGGTATTCAGCAGTGATACTTGCAGACCTGCCGGCGGTAAAAAGAAATGAAATAATGAAATACTGTTATAGAAATTCAATCAGAACCTATGTGACACCAAAGATTTCAGACATTCTATTCAGAGGGGCAGATGATATACACATGTTTGACACACCACTGCTCTTGTCGAGAAACTATGGCTTGTCAATAGACCAGAGGTTTTTCAAGAGGATAATGGATATTGTCCTTGCACTTTTGGGATTTGTAATCGCATCGCCGTTTATGCTGATTATCGCAATAGCAATCAAGCTCTGTGACGGAGGTCCGGTGCTTTACTCCCAGCAGAGGCTTACACGAGACGGAAAAGAGTTTAAGATGTACAAGTTCAGAAGCATGTACATGGACTCAGAGAAAAAGGGCGCACGCCTTGCAGCAAAGGGCGATGACCGAATCACACCGGTAGGAAAGATAATCAGAAATATACATTTTGACGAGCTGCCACAGATATTTAATATCTTAAACGGAGATATGTCGATTGTGGGACCACGTCCAGAGAGAAAGGTAATCGCAGAGCAGTATATGGAGGAGATACCTGAATTCGACCTGAGACTCAAGGTAAAGGCAGGACTCACAGGCTATGCCCAGGTGTTTGGAAAGTATAACACTACACCATATGACAAGTTAAAGCTTGATCTCACATATATCGAGAACTACAGCATATGGCTTGACATCAAGATACTTTTCCTTACATTTAAGATACTTTTTGTTAAGGAAAACACAGAGGGTGTGGATGCTGCACAACAGACTGCGCTCAAGGGACATCATAGGGACGAGGAATAAGCTGATTAGGAGAAAAAACATGGGATTTTCAGTGCTGATGTCAGTATATGAAAAAGAAAAACCACAATATCTGCGTGAAGCACTGAAAAGTGTGATAGACCAGAGCCTGCAGCCAGACCAGATAGTGCTTGTGGAGGATGGCAGGCTGCCAGCTGAGCTGGAGGATGTGGTGAAGGAGTTTGAAGTCAGACTAAACGGGGACGGCAGTGAGCCAGAGGAAAAGGAACTGGGGCAGCTGCTGACAAAGTTTGATGTAGTCAGACTGCCACAGAACCAGAAGCTGGGTCGGGCACTGGCAGAAGGCTTAAAACACTGTACCAATGAGCTGGTGGCGAGGATGGATACGGACGACATAGCTGAGCCGGACCGTTTTGAAATCCAGTACAGATATATGACAGAGCATCCAGAGACAGCAGTGTCTGGAGGACTTATGGAAGAGTTTGATCCGGAGGACGACAGCTACAGGAAGATAAAGACCATGCCCACAGGAAAAGCTGCCATAGCAAGATACAGCAGATACAGAAACCCAGTAAACCATATGACGGTAATGTTCAGAAAGACAGAGGTTGAGGCAGCAGGAGGCTACAGGCATTATCCGTATCTGGAGGACTATGATTTGTGGATCAGGATGATGGCAAGGGGCTGTGGGTTTTCAAATATAGACAAGGTCTTTGTGAAAGCGAGAACCGAGAGAAACATATATAAGAGGCGGGGCGGAATGGACTACTGCAAGCAGTACCTGAAGCTCAGGAAAGAACAGAGAAACCTTGGACTTTTAAGCCTCAGAGAGTATATGACAGCAGTGATTCTCACAATGGGGATGACGCTCCAGCCAAGCTGGATGAGGAAACTGGTATACCAGAAAGCCCTCAGAAAATAGTCGAAAATTGACCGAATATGATATATATGGTATAGTAGATTGTTGGTATAAAATAGCGAACGCAGTAAGGAAACTATTATATGAAAATACTTACAATAGTTGTGCCCGCATACAACGTAGAAAAGTATCTGCAAAGATGCCTGGACTCAGTAAAGCTTGAGTCGGTTATGCCGGACATAGAGGTTTTGATAGTGAACGACGGCTCAAAGGATAAGACGCCGGAGATAGCAGCAGGCTATGAGAGAGACTATCCACAAACCTATAGATTGATAAATAAGGAAAATGGTGGACATGGTTCCACAATAAATACAGGAATAAAAAATGCCACTGGAAAATATTTCAAGGTGGTAGACGGAGACGACTGGCTGAACCCTGACGAGGTAGAAGAGTATGTGAAAGTACTAAAAACCACGGATGCAGACGTAATAGCAACAGATTTCCAATGCGTGCAGGACGAGACATACAACTTATTGGAGAGCTGGCAGGCAACCAGTATAGAGGAGCATTACGGCAGGACGGTAGAGATAGACAGCGGAGAGATAAAGGACCCGATAAAGCTCCACTCATTTACGATAAAGACGAAGATACTGCAGGAGCATGACATCACCATAGATGAGCACTGCTTCTATGTGGATAGTGAATTCGTGTTTTATCCAATAAAATATGTAAAAACTGTGTATTACCACAGGGCAAGGGTGTACATGTACCGGCTGGGACGAGATGGACAGAGCATGAACATGACCAGCATGCAGCGCAACATCAACCAGCACCTGACGGTGCTTAGGCATCTGCTGGAGGACTACGACAGATGTAAGGAGACCCTGACACCGGAGAAACGAGCCTATATAGAGCGGGGCATCAGTCTGGTGGTGGAGATACAGTTTAAAATATACATCAGCATGGGGCTTAAAAGAGGAACCAGACAGCAGTGTAAGGCGTGGGATATGGAGCTTAAGAATAGGTATCCTGAGGTGTATGCTGCTACACGGAAGAAGAGTATTGATTTGATTAGGAAGATGGATTATAGGATATTGCCGATTGGAGCCTTGGTGCTGAAGGTGAAATAAGCCGAAACGAAATAAAGAATCACAACTAGGAGTTGTTATGACTACGAATAAATTATTAACTATAATTATACCGACATATAATGCTGAAAAGTATTTAGACAAATGCCTGACGTCTTTTATATTAGAAGATGAGCAGCTCTTTGACAGATTAGAGGTACTTGTAATAAATGATGGTTCGCCAGATAACAGCAGGGCTGTTGCACAGAAATATGTGGACAGATATCCAAATGTATACAGGATTATAGATAAGGAAAATGGCGGACATGGCTCTGGAATAAATGTGGGAGCTGAAAATGCGACAGGCATGTATTTTAAGGTTATAGATGCGGATGACTGGGTGGATGGTGAAGGCTTCTTGGAATATGTATCACATATAAGAAGTATTGTAGGTGCTGATAGTGAATCTGAAATGTTGCCAGATGTACTGGTTACACCGTATAAAGAGTATGATATAACAACGCAAAAGGAAACGAAATATGTGGCAAAACCGCAAAAATATGATGTGGACTATACACTGGGAGAATTGATGGATCAATGGCAAAACTGCCATATGGATTTTCATTTTTGGGGGATATCATATAATACAAAATTTTATAGAAAATTAAATTATAAACTTGTAGAAGGTGTGTTTTACGAGGATCAGGAATATGCTACTGTGCCAATGAGCTATGCACAAAAGGTTAGAGTTTTGGATTACATGGTTTATGTGTATAGAGTCGGAGACGTAAATCAAAGCGTGTTCGGAGATACGCAAGTGAAGAGAAGAACACATTTGGAAAAAGTACTGGAGAAAATTCTGCAACAGGAAAATAATCAAAGTAAGATGCCAAATGGAGGGGACAGATACTGGAGAAAAAAAACTGCGATGGTTGCTACCAGCTATTATCAGATAATGCTGTTAAAAAACAAGGATAAAAAAATGGGCAGACAAGCAGTTGAAAAAACAAGTGAATTGATAAAGAATTGTGCTCCGGATGTATATGAAATGGTGGAGAAAAAAAGAAAAGGCTTTGAATTATTCAGTTACCTTCACGTTTCTAATAGTATGTATGAGTTTTGGGCACCAAAACTGTTAAAGTTTGTAAGAAATATAAAGGGACAAAAGGTGTAGAGATGTCTGAAAAATATATAATTGATATAGAGAATGCCACTGTTCGATTTAACATGGCTTCAGAAAAGGTTGATAATTTAAAAGAATATGTAATAAGACTTTTAAAGCATGAATTGTTGTTTCAAGAGTTTTTTGCCATTAAGGATTTTACATTAAAAATCAAGCCAGGAGAGGCCTGGGGATTTGTTGGTACAAATGGTGCTGGTAAATCCACATTGCTTAAGCTTATTTCGGGAATCCTTGAACCATATAAAGGGAGTGTAGAGGTTAATGGCAAAATAGCTCCGCTTATAGAATTGGGAGCAGGCTTTGATATGAACCTCACAGCCAGAGAAAATATTTATCTTAATGGAACCCTGCTTGGATATTCCAGAAAGTTTATGGAAGAACATTTTGATGAAATAGTCGACTTCGCAGAACTATGGGATTTCTTGGATGTACCTGTTAAGAATTATTCGTCAGGTATGCAGGCAAGAATTGGATTTGCGATAGCAACAATGGTTAAACCTGATATTCTGATAGTTGATGAAGTG
>CAVFAM010000360.1:548-960 GCA_963620375.1 Bacteroidaceae bacterium | reverse complement strand
CTGTTGGAGATTTTAAATTTCAGGAAAAATGCCAGAAAAGAATGCAGGAAATGCTTGACAGCGGAACGACATTGATACTTGTATCTCATAATATGGATGATATAAGACGTCTTTGCAATCATGCAGCGTGGATAGATCACGGAAATCTGGTGATGAGTGGCGACGTTGATGAGGTATGTGATAAATATAGTGCGATATAAGAAGAATAGGTGAGTTATGGTTTTGGTTATTAAAGAGATAGCAAGATACAAGGATTTGGTAAAAGAACTTGTGTCAAAGGATTTGAAATTAAAGTATAGACGAAGTGTATTGGGATATTTATGGAGTGTTCTTAATCCACTTGGAATTATGTTGGTAATGGTAGTTGTATTCTCAAATATGTTCAGATGGGATATACCGCATTATCCAGTAT
>CAVFAM010000360.1:0-538 GCA_963620375.1 Bacteroidaceae bacterium | reverse complement strand
CAGTATATCTTATCAGTGGACAGATGATGTTTAACTACATGAGTGCAGCAACAAATCATTCTATGTACTCAATACTTGATAATGGCGCATTGATTAAAAAGATATATATACCAAAATATATATTTACTTTTTCAAAGGTCACAAGTGATTTGGTGGATTTGATGTTTAATATGGGAGCTATGTTCTTTGTTATATTAGTAACAAGGACTCCTTTGTCTTGGTATCACTTTTTGATTCCAATTGTACTTATTGAGTTATATTTCTTTTGTCTGGGATTAGGACTGTTTCTGGCACAGGCGACTGTATTTTTTAGAGATGTTCAGTATGTATATAATGTAGTGCTGACAGCGTGGGGATATTTAACGCCTGTATTCTATGATGAGACAATGCTGCCAGACAAATTACATTGGCTGATTGTGAGATTTAATCCGATGTTTTCGTATGTTAAACAGCTTAGACAGATAACTGTTGAGCAGACATATCCGGATATGAAGCTTGTGACAATCGGTTTTATATGGGCGATTGTTATGATGATAAT
>CAVFAM010000359.1:0-10192 GCA_963620375.1 Bacteroidaceae bacterium | reverse complement strand
TTGCTTGATTTCTCTAAAGTACAATCTGTTGTCCTCTGGATTTTCTACAAATGGTGCTATTGTCATGAGTCCTTTGATTCTCAAATGGTCAAGTTTGGCAATATCCTTTACCATCTGGATTGCCTCATCCTTTGATATTCCAAACTTAGACTCCTCATTTGCGATATTTACTTCTACCAGTATATCTGCAATGACATCATGCTTTACTGCCTGCTTCTGGATTTCTTCTGCCAGCTTTAAGCTGTCAACTGAATGAATCAGGGATGTCTTTCCTATTATATACTTAACCTTATTGGTCTGTAGGTGTCCTATCATATCCCACTTTATGTCCTGTGGCATGACTTCCATCTTCTCGCACATTTCCTGAACCTTATTCTCGCCAAACTCCCTGATACCCTCATCATATATCTCCTGAAGCATCTCAACAGGCTTTGTCTTGCTTACAGCGATAAGTGTAACCTCTGAGCGGTTTCTGCCTGCCTTGTCACAGGCTTTTTGAATATTTTCTTCAACCTTTGTTAAATTTTCTTTTAACATTTGTCTTTTCCTCTTTTCTGCTATATTTATTTGTTTATAATATCATTTTCCTGTACCGAATCCCCATTAAGGGCTATATGGTCATACAGTGATATGCCGTAGGCAGTCTTTGGGTCTACAATTGCGTAGTCATCATTCTGGGATATAATACTAATCTGTTTAAACACCGCATATCCCTTATTTATATTATACACCCCTGTCAAGGCTTCCTTGTCAGTTCCGATTGTGTAGGTTGAAGATGAGTCATTCAGCATAACCACATCGCCTTCCTTTACATCCTCGCTGTCAATATAATAGTAATCATCTGTCTCATAATATATTGTAGGTGTAACCAGCTTTACCTGTCCATCATCCTTATCTGATTTAATCAGGAGACAAGGGTCATTGGAATCTGCTCCCAATGTAAAATACGATATCGGCACCTTAAAAAATTCTTTTGAAGTGATTGCTGAATTCGGTATTTTAAGACCGGTCTCAGAATTTAAAACCAGCTCTACATCTATATATCTCTCATTGATATACCTAATCATAGAGTTTCTTAATTCCAGATTTAAGAAATATGAATTATCTCTCTTTATAATCTGATAGGCAGCATTACAGGTATAATCATCCTCACACAGCTTGATTTTAATATATGAATCATCATTTAACTTTTCTGCCAGTGCATCCGAAATCTCAATAATTATATTCCAGTTTTCACTGTTTACCCGTTTGTATACAGGGTCTAACTGCTTGACCTCTGTATTTTTATCCAAATCTGTTGCGGTGTAGCTGGTGGAGCTTAAATTCTCCTTTTTAAAATCCGATACAGTAAGCCCCTCATATCCATCTATCCTATAGCTTATTATTCCAGGCTGGGGAGAAGTAAACTTATAAAATGTAGCATTCTGCTCAGCAGCTCCCACCGCATCACTCAGAGAGCTTAGGGCATTCTGGCTCAATGTCTGGGTCAGGCTTGAGGACAGCTGTTCCTTAAACTGGGAAACCGCTGAAAAGTCTGATGCGCTGTAGCTTTTGGAAAAATTATTAATATCATCTGCAAAATCAGTTATGGATTCTGCATCAAGCATAGAGCCATCCTCCACTGCTGATGTAATCTTCGACGATACATCTCCTGTGGTATCAATCGAATATATGATGTCACTTGTGGAAACCCTTGATGCATCGCTTACATAATAATTGATATAGCCGCTCTGCTCAGCATAAGCCACAGTCTCATCCCTGATAATCAGTCCTCTGTATATATTATTGGTCGCAATAGTACCCTGGGAAACCTGATATTCAGCTATTGAGCTGGATGTTAAATATGTAAAAATATGAAAAATCACGTAAACAATAATCACAAAAAATATAACCATGCCTATATTGAGGTTAAATTGTCTATTGTATTTAATTACCTTATCATTATTTGAAGCCACAAAATTCACCTCTCAGAAATAACTTTCCTTTCTATTTTAACATAATGGGCTAATGTATAAAAGACGAAATAAGTGAAATAATAATATAAAAATAAAGGAGGAACTATCATGAAATGGTTAGATAATACACTATTAGCCCTTGCAGTAATCGGCTGTATAAACTGGGGCTTAATAGGCTTTTTCAGATTTGATCTGGTAGCATTTATTTTAGGCGACATGACATGGATTTCACGTGTGATATATGCACTTGTAGGTCTCAGTGGAATCTATATAATCAGCTTTTTCGGACGTATCAAATCTCCTGATATATAAAAAGTAATGTCGCAGCACATACTTTTGCATACAGAAAAACTGCCACTGGCAGCTTTTCTGCATACTAAGGCATAAAAAGAGTGTTCACAAAACACTTGTGAACACTCCATAATTTACATAGGCTACAGTGAGATAACAACCTTTGCCTTAGCACATTCAGGTAAATCATCAATATTCTTTGAAACGCTTATAATGAATTTAACCTTATATTTTTCACTAATTACATCCAGCTTTTCGATTGCATATGTAATCTCATTCTCTGAATCAACAGAAGCAATTGTCAGAAAACTGTCCAGATACATCTCCTCAAGATCATTGTCCTGGGAAACTATACCGCATATAAATCCAATAAATTCATCACAATTTGAAATAGGATAATCCATCACATTGATGAGCCTGACCTTGTTATTCAGCTCATACATATGCTTCTGGCTCTTGTCTAAGTATACTACACTGCCTGAAGCAGATGCTACAGATGCATTAACCTTTCCTAAAAGTTCCTTTGTCTTACCTTTTCCTTTTTCTCCACATATAATCTCTATCATGGCGACCCCTCCTGGATATAATATTGTGAAAATTACCAAAAACCTTCTAGTTCTTTTATATTATTATAGTATACCTGCACATGAATTACAATCTTTAATTACCAAAAGACGACAATATATCATTCATCAACAAATACAGATTGGATTTTCCATCTGCCTTATATACTATACTGATAAGTCTCTCGCCCTTTTCATTTGTGCTGAGCAGCACAAGACAATATCCAGCATCATATGTGGTTCCTGTCTTTCCACCCACTACAGTAATACCAGCAGGCGCCTCTGTGGCTCCTGTCAGATACTGGTTTGTATTGTTATAGGTCTTTTCTACAGTATTTCCAGCTGCATTAGTATATGAGACATCAATGGTCTGTGTGCTGATAATCTGCTGGAAGGTCTCCAGTGATATGGCATTAGAGAAAATCAGATACATGTCATAGACTGTCGTATAGTGATTCTCGTCCGGGAAACCGCTTGGATTTACAAAATGACTGTTTGAAGCCCCCATTTTTAATGCCTCTGCATTCATGACATCAGCAAAAGCCTCCACACTTCCTGAATAGTATTCTGCAAGTGCCTGGGCTGCATCATTTCCACTGTTTAGTAAAAGTCCATAGAGCAAGTCTCTGACAGATATTACATCTCCCTCGTTTATGCCGCAGACTGACGAAGATTCGTCCTGGTTTGCCGCACCTGCTGACACAGTGACCATATCATCCAGATTGCCATACCGGATAATAATATATGCAGTTAAAATTTTTGTAGTACTGGCAGGATACAGCTTTTCAAAGATATTCTGGCTGTAAAGCACTTCCTTTGTATCTATATTAAATAAGCCAGCTCCCTCTGCGACCTCAGAATGGGTCTGGTCAGTTCCATAGTTTACATTATTGGTTACGCATAGATTGCTTCCAAAATATGTATATGTATTGCTGCCTAAGGTATAGTCATTTGAATACACATCATAGGCATTTGCTACCTTCTGGGTTCCGCATCCAGTTACAAAAAGAGCTGCTATGCAAAGGACACACAGCAGTCTGCTTTTTTTGAGTCTATTTATACATTTCACGCCAGTCTAAATCTCCTCTGTCTAATGACAAAATAAGTACCTCCGCAGTTGCAAGATTAGTTGCAAGGGGAATATTATGTTCATCACAAATTTTAACAATACTGTTTACCTCAGGCTCATGTGGCTTTGGTCTGAGTGGATCTCGCAAAAATATAACAAGGTCAATCTCGTTATGCTCAATCTGCGCTCCAAGCTGCTGTACTCCACCTAAATGTCCTGCCAGGTATTTGTGTACCTGCAGATTAGCTACCTCCTCAATGAGTCTGCCTGTGGTTCCAGTAGCATAAAGCTCATGCTTGCTTAAGATGCCACGGTAAGCAATACAAAAATTCTGCATTAATTTTTTCTTCGAGTCATGTGCGACGAGTCCTATATTCATTTAGAACCTCCCTCTAATATTTTTTCGGTTGTAGTCCTACATTTAGTACAAATCCCATTCCCATATACAAAGTAACAAGCGACGTCAGACCGTAGCTGACAAAAGGTAACGGAATACCTGTGTTTGGCATCAATCCTGTTGCAACACACATATTAATAAATGCCTGAAAGCCTATCAGGGCTGCCATTCCACAGCATATGAGCTTTCCACTCAGATCCTTTGCCTTGCTTCCGATTAGTATGCACTCCAAAACAATGAGGAGAAGCAGTACAATTATCGCCATGGTTCCTACAAAGCCAAGCTCCTCGCCTGCCACCGCAAAGATGAAATCTGTCTGCGGCTCAAGGATATAGTTACTGTTTTTGAGGGAGGTCGCAACTGAGTTGTTAAGTCCCTTTCCCCATAACTGTCCTGAACCGATAGCCATAATGGAATTTCGCTGCTGGGTAGCCGCATCTGAATACTTAGCCGGGTCTATCCATGCCATAATTCGCTTGAACTGGTAATGTTCTGCAATCAAAGCGTCTGCATTCGAGATAATATAGCTTAGTCCTGCTATACCTACAGGAACACATACACCTATCACCGATAAAACTATTTTATAACTTAATCCGCTAATAAACAAGAGTACAATAAAAATAAATATTGTCGCAATAGTTGTAGAAGTATCCGGCTGCTTGAGAATCAATGCCAGTGGCACTCCAACCAGCACAAAGGACAGAAAAATCGTCTTGACAGAATTTACTTTTTCCTGGTATTTTGCAAAAAATCCTGCGAAAAACAATATAACAACTATCTTGGCAAGCTCCGATGGCTGGAACTGTATACCTGCAATTCTAATCCATCGCTGTGAACCACCGGTGGTTTTACCTGCCACCTCTACCAGTATTAAAAGACCAATTGTTCCTATGTAGTACAGCCATCTGAATTTAAGTATGAAGCTGTAATCCATAAGTGAAATAGCTACCATTACCACTAATCCCATTGCCATTCCCAAAATCTGCTTTGACTGCACAGATTCCTTTGCGCTTCCAATAAGCAATATTCCGATAATGTTTAGAATAACTATAAATGCTATTAACTGAAAATGGTAATTTCTCAATTTGTACTGTTTAATCATTTGCTGCTCTTTTCTTACTCTTTAATACAATCTTAATATCATAGCTCTCAGGAGATAAATCATAGTATCTGCCCATGATTTCCAGTATCTCCCTTTTCATCTGTGCCATATTTTCTCCAGAACACTCAAAGGGGTCTGACTCCATGACACATTTTAACCTTTCGCATGCAACTGTTCCGGCAGTTTTTCTAAGCTTCATTAAGGCACTCTCCTTTTATAATCTCCAATCTGTTAAAACGGTTTGTAAGCTTTATAAAGTGAGCGTTAACCCTGGCTTTAAGCGAGATTACAGGAATGCCCTGATTCTGGCTTACAATAATCTTTTTGTCAAAGGGAATGACTCCCGAAGCCTTGATGGATAATAAGTCCTCTATATCCTTCTGGGATATGAGCTCATTTCTCCTGACCATATGTCTGTCATATTCATTTATGACCAGGTCAACCTTGTTAAAATTATTGTATTCCAGCATATACAGTATTCTGCCTGCATCCCTCACTGCTGAAATATGGGGTGTTGTAACTACAACAGCCCTGTCCGCCGCAGAAATAGCAAAGTTAAAGCCCTCTTCCATGCCTGCCGGACAGTCGATAAGACAATAATCAAATTCCTTCTTCAGGCATTCAATCAGGGTCTTAAATCTCTCAGTGTAGCCGGAAAGGCTCTTATATCTTGGAGCTGCCGGAATAAGAAACAGATTTGGATACCTCTTGTCCCTTATAAGTGCCTGATTTAAACGGCAGTTATTATCCAGCAAATCCAGAATATTATAGTTTATACGATTCTCAAGACCCATAACCAGGTCCAAATTTCTAAGCCCCATGTCCGTATCTAACATGACGACTTTTTTATCTAACTGTGAAAGACCAACTCCGATATTGGCAAGCACTGTGGTCTTGCCGACACCGCCTTTTCCGGAAGTGAAAACAATTGCTTCACTCATAGAAGCCTCCTTCAGTTATTTTATTAATCTGCTACCGTAGAAGATGCAGATGTATTTACACCGGACGCATCCAGTGAAAGAATATCATCCAAAGATTGATTTCCATAATAATATGAGATTATGTTTCTCGCTGCCGAAGCCGCATTATGTGAACTATATCCATATGCAATTCGCACTGCAATAGAATACTTTGGATCATCATAAGGAAAATATCCAACAAACAAAGCGTGGTTAGGTCTTGTCTCAACCTGCTGGGCTGTACCAGTCTTACCAGCTACAGGGATTTCAAAACCATCAAAGCTGTCAAGGTTTTCTACCACCATACGCATACCTGAGTGGATTGCATCCCACTGGCTTGTATTGAGTGTATCTGATATCTCAGTATACTGTGGCTCATAGCTTGCAATCACATTGCCATCTATATCTACGATTTTGCTCATCAGCTGATAATCGTAGAGCTTTCCTGATGCAACAGCAGTCACATATCTTGAGAGTGAAACTGTTGTAAGGTTGTTATTTGACTGTCCGATTGCCGCCATAACAGGGAACTCGGTTGCAATCTCCGGAGTATTCTCCTCAATCTCAATACCAGTTTTCTGGTTTAATCCATAGATGGATGCGTATTTCTGTATATAGGCTATACCATTTGCATCATCATAGGTGCCTGTGTCCTTTGCTGCCAGATTAAAGCCTGTAGTGTAAAAGAATACGTTACATGAATCCCTGATTGCATCTGCCACAGTTTCAAGTCCATGGCTTCCCGGATAAATCCAGCATTTTGGCTCATTACTTACATCATGGAATATTCCGGTACAGTCAATGGTAGTACTTGTAGTGATTATATTTTCTGCCAGTCCCGCTGTGGATGTAACCATCTTAAAGGTAGAACCAGGGGCTGTCTTTTCCTGGGTAGCATAGTTGTACAGGGGATTGGAATTATCCTCCTGTAATGCCGCATAATATTCAGCATCTACACCATTTGCAAGCTTATTATTATCATAGCCCGGATAGCTTACAAGAGCCTTAATCTCACCTGTATTGATATCCGTAACCACAGTCGAACCAGTGCATGGGTCAAGGGCAAGCTGGGCTGGTGTAATCTCTATCTTATCAATCTTGTCCAGCAGGAATGAATATGCTGTAAGTGAGCCTGACTTAAGCCCATTCACCGCATCATCATCATAGTCCACAGCTCCCTGCTCAAACATGATAATACACAGCTGCTGTCCTGATATGCTGCCATTCTGGATTAAGTACTTGTAGACAAGCTTTGAAAATTCCTTGTCATTTTGCAGCTCAGTCTCAATATAATTGCAAAGTGCTGTAAATATTTCTGTGGAATCTGCATACTGCTCGTCCACATCAAGCTTAGTAATATCAATCCACTGCTGTGAAATACAGTATCTCAGATACTCTCTCGGACTTATCTTGTTATTCTTCCAATCCTGATATACCGAGTCAGACTTATCTATGTCAGAGTAAACTAACACTTCATCATTCCTTAGCATTGTGAAGATATATGTAAAGTAATCCAATGTATCCTCAGGCATGTTTTCAAGTGATAAAGCCGAATCCGAGTTAAGCTGGCCGTCAATCTGGCTGATTACGCCTGCCTGGTTTGTTGTAAATACAGAATTAACCGATTTTGCTGTATCTCCTGCATCCTCATCACCAAACTTTGTGATATCAACAATATTGTTGTTCACCAGGGCAAAGAAAACATCATTTATAGGTATCTCTCCACTTTTAATCTTAGAGTAGACAACACCTGCGATTTCCTGCTCCAGAAGCTTATATGTGGCTTCCTGTAAGTTAATGTCTATGCTTAAATACAGGTCATTTCCGGCAGTAGGGTCTGTACTGCTTATCACCTCTGTGATTTTTCCCACACTGTTTACATATATTTCCTTTTCGCCGTTTACACCACGCAGATACTTTTCGTAATACTGCTCAAGTCCCGATTTACCGATAGTATCATTTGGTGTGTAGCTGTCATCTTCCTGTGAAAGCTCATCATATTCATCCGTAGATATCTTTCCGGTATATCCAATAAGAGAGGAAATGTACTCAGCATAATTGTACTTACGGATGCTGTCCTCCTCTATGGAGATACCAGTCAATGTATCAGAATGTTCGTTCATATATGCCACTGTGACATCAGACACATTCTTTGCTATTGTAGTAGTCTTATATTTTGAGTAGCGGTTTCCCTTGATTGCATATCTTATTGCTACAATCTCATATGCCGTATCCTTGTCATACTGGTCGCTGACATCAAAACATTCTCTCTCATCTGACATCAGATATTCCATAATCTGGTCTGCTGTAGCCTTTGATTCGTCAAAGCCAAAGGTCTTGTTGTATTCAAGCTTATCATATGAGGTAGCTCCAAATACATCTGCACGGAATCTGTTAAGTGATGTTCCTGATACTCTAAAATCATACTGACCATCATCATTTAAAACTATGGCAAAGTTATCGTTATATATGCTCTCGCCGTTTTTCTTTATCACCGAAATAATTTCTGCGAGCTCGGCATTTAATTCCTCGTTCTTGTCACTGGTGCTGTCATAGGAACCATTATCACTGATTACGACTGAATAAGCTAACTCATTGTAGGCTAAGAGATTGCCGTTGCAATCGTATATATTTCCTCTTGCCGCATCAATCGACAGGGTCTTTTGTATCAGCATGGTAAAGTTTTCCTGATATGACTCGCCATTTACTATCTGTAATGTGAAAACTTTCACAAGCACTACTATAAAAAATAAGCTGAGCACTGCGCCAAGGACAAACAATCTTGAGCTGAAAAATTTCTTCAGGAATTCTTTTACATCATAATTCAAATTTCTTCGCACTCCTTTTTTCGTATGCCTCTAACTTCTGGTTTATCTTGAGTAACAAATAGTATAAGAAGATTGTAATAACCATTGTGTATACAAACTCAGGGAGAATAATAGAGATAAAATAATCTGCAAGTGCAAATCTGCTTCTAAAAAGAAACATTCCCAGATACACAACAATGTTATAGACAATATCGCTTCCGCCAATCAAAAGCATAGGAAGCTTTATATCGTCCGGATAAAATCTCTTCTGGAATAATCCATTTATATAACCAATATACATATAGATTAAAGCATAAACTCCCAGATAAAAACCGAAAAAAATGTCTATAAGAAGTCCGCAAAAAAATCCTACCCACAGACCTTCCTTTCTGCCTCTCATAAATCCTATGGCTGATACGATTATAACCATGAGATTTGGTGTGATATTAGCAAAAGCAAGGGCATGAAATACTGTTGTCTGCAATAAAAAGCATATTCCAATAATCAGGAAATAAGTTATATATCTTCGCATCTGCCCTACTCCTCTTCGGTGTCGTTTTCTGTCGAATAAATATCACTTTTCACATCTGAGATTACAAGTACATTCTCTATATGCTCAAAATCGACAATCGGTGTTATGGTGCCAGACTTTGTCAGATTATTAGAATTCACCTCGATTGACGCAATATATCCTATAAGTATACCCTGCTGGTACTGGTCAGACACATATGATGTGACAACTGCATCACCGACAGCCACCTTGTCATCCTCGTCTCTTAATCCCGAAAATGTGATAACCTTATCATTGTTCATGGTAAGCAGGTCACCACTTACGTTAAAGTTATCCTCTGTGGATGTAACCATGGCACTGACATTGCTTGAGTCGTCTATTATACTTCTGACCTTTGCATAATTTGGTCCCACCTCAGTTACAATACCAACCAGACCGCTTCCGGCAAGGACATTCTGCCCTTCCCTGATGCCATCATTTGAGCCTTTATCAATTATAAAGGTTGAGAACCAGTTGCCGCTGTCCTTTGCAATTACAC
>CAVFAM010000358.1:0-6741 GCA_963620375.1 Bacteroidaceae bacterium | reverse complement strand
AGTATTAACTAACTTGATTTTAACACAAAATCAATCTTTTTCAAACTGCACACCATTTTTTTCTGATTTTCGCAGAATGATGAGGGCTGCAATCAGGGTAATAGCTTCTGCTATTCCCACTGTAAACCATAGAACCGCTCCCCTGCTTATAAACGAAATTGCTATAATACATAAAGGTGTAAAAATAAAGCCCCTTAATACATTCAAAGTTACAGCTTCTCTGGTACGTTTTGTCGAATATAAGTAGGAAGAAAGTATAGTGTTTAATGAGGCAAAGAGGAAAGCCCAGCAATACTGTGGAATGGCTGTGACAGCTATTCCAGTGGCTGCCTGGTCTGCTCCAAACATTTTGCAGATGAAACTGCCGGCCAGAATGATTACAGCATAGACAAGAGCACTTCCGATAAAGCTTATTATCATTCCCCAGCGTCTGTAATAGCTCAGGTCGTCTGCATTTTTATCACCATAGCTCTGGCCAAACAAGGGCTGCATTCCCTCTGATACACCTATGAATACGGCGAAGGCAAAAGAAACAATATAACTGATTACGGAATAAGCATTGATTCCTCCGTCACCTAAGTATTTTAAAACCACGAGGTTCATGCAGAATACAGTTATAGGTGTTGTAAGCTGTGAAAGCATTTCTGGGAAGCCTCTTTTTAATACTTTTAGCATAAGCCTGCCATCAAAATGAAATTTTCCAAAATGCAGATGCCCACGTTTTTGCAGAAAATGCACAGACACTATGGCAAGTCCGGTTGTCTGTGAGATTCCAGTTGCAATTGCGGCACCTTTTAATCCCATAGACAGTGGAAAAACAAAAAGCCAGTCGAGGAAAATATTAAGTGCAGTGCTCACAATCGTGGAAACCATTACAAACACAGGAGCACCGTCGTTTCGACCAAATCCCTGCAAGGTGGCAGAAAGCGCAGAAGGAATGGTGAAGGCTGTGTACCAGAATACATAGTCACAGACCATTTGGATATAGACCCCATTGGCTCCAAGCAGTACTGCTAATGGTTTGGTAAAAACAGTGCCAAGCAGGGTGAAAAATATGGCAACAAATATTGTACTGACAACAGCGTGCATAAATGCCTGATTGGCAGCTTCATAATCCTTTCGCCCGATTCTGATAGCGGTAATCGTAACACCGCCTATAGTAGTCAGCATGAATACTGCGCCGATAATCATTACAAGCGGGGCTGCCAGATTGACTGCTCCAAGGGCATCGGTTCCTACTCCATTTCCGACGAAGATACCATCTATAATTGTAAATAGGAAAAATGCACACTGGCTTAAAATAGTTGGCAGGACATATCTCAATATATTTTTGGCTCTTGATGAATTCATATTTTACCTCCGGTTCATTTTTTTGAGTCATTAAGAGAATCAAGCACTCTCTGTTCTTCTTTTGTGAGATTTTCAAGGTGTCTTTGAAAAAGAGAAAGATATTGTTCTCTTTCCTCTTCTGAAAAGCTGGAAAAAGCATTGCTTTCTATTTCATCTACTATTCCAATGACTTCTTTGGCAAGCTCGCTGCCTGCCTGGGTTAAAAGAAGTTTTTTCCGATTTTTTGTGCCTGGAATAACTTCTAATTCCACCAATCCCTTTTTTAAAAGACTGCGGACTGCTGAGTTGATTGTCTGTGCAGGATAAAACCAATCGTTACACAAATCATTTTGTGTAAGAGGCTCATCTGCATGTGAAATAGCATATAATACCCAGAATGCAGTATCATTCATGTCAAAATGTGATGCGATTCCACTATGAATCTTGTCGCTCCATTTATATAAACGGTTTAATGTCTGTAGCTGTTCTTGTATTTTCGAATTCATGATTACTATTATCCTCCCTTAGCGTTTAAATTAAGTTTCTGTATTCGGAAACATGATTATAATAATCCGATTTCGGAAACATGTCAATAAAATAAATCTAAATAAAAAAGAAATTCCGGTTAAATTTAACCGGAATTTCTTATATAAAATAATCTTTTGTTTTATGGTTTTATATTAATCAAGCCGTCCAACAATGGCATCCTCAATCATATCCGCAAGCTTCTCTGTCGTAACAGGCATAATCTTACAAGGCATCTCACCAAATGAACCGATGATTTGAACCAGTTTCTCATGGTCATTTGGATTTTGAACCAGCTCTCCATAAGTAAATGCAATGCCAAATTCCTCATAAAGCTTCTTTAATGCTGTCAGAGCCTCCTGAAGCAGGCCTTCATCCTCTTTTCCTGTTGCAGCCACACCAAGAATCTCACTAAAATAGCGATAAAATATTGCCTTATCAGCACTGGCACGATAGATTTCCTTTAACCAATATGGAAACAGTCCAGTCAAAGCCTGAGTGTAATTAAGTCCAAGATACCTCTGTGCAAAGGACTGCAATGGATAAGGGATAAACTCTGGCTCTCTGCCCAGATCGTTGATTCCTGACAGACTCAAGGCGCTGTTTAAAAGCAGGGTTCCTCTTGCGTCTATGTCGTTTTTATCAGAGAGGCTTTGTCTCAGACATTGTAAAATAGCCTTCATGGAGCCCTCTGCATAATGCTCCGCAAGGACAGAGCGTGACAGGTTCAGATAATTGATGGAAAGCTGTACAAATGCTGTCATCTGACCATAAGCAAGCACCTTGTCAGGCAGCGATATCATGTATTCAGGATTAAGCCAGGTGAATACAGCTTTTCCCACTGGGCATCCTGCCTGTAAGCCGCTTTCATCCAGAGTAATCTGCACATCGGCGTTTGTCTCTGAGCCGGACATAGGATTGGTAGGTACAGTCACAACTGGCAGTTGTGCAAGTCCTTCTGTTGACACTTCATAGGTCAGGTACTTCTCAAAAGGAACATCTGCGTGCAGGGTCTCAAAGGCAATTGATTTTGCCAAATCCATGCTGACTCCACCTCCGATACCCATAACAAGTTCGATTTTTTCTTGCTGACAAAGCGTAACGCCCTCATTTACCTTGCTAAGCAGTGGCTCTTTTCCAGCCTTGAGGCAAAAGACTTCTATTCCAGCCGCTTCCATGTCCTTTGAAAGCTAGTCATAGTGTCCACCTGCCATAAAGCTTCCGGTTGGGACGATTAAGACTCTTTTTCCAAGTCTTGATATTTCATCAATCACAAGCCCCTTCTGACCTGCGCCATAGATGATTTTTACGCCCGCATCATATACAAAATCCTTCATAAAATCTCCTTTATTAAGCTATATTTTTACCTAAGTTGTAGGCATTCTTCAGATACTGTGTGTCCTTTACATCGGCAGGTGTATTCATGCCGTATGCCATGACATATCCGCCGTCCCTGTTATTCTGCTCTGCAAAGCATGAGATATACAGGTGGTAAGAATCAAACATTGTCTGCATATACTGCTCCTCGGTTGCAGCTCCTGCTGAAAGCAGATAAAATGTCTTATCCTTAAGTGATGACAGCAGGGCAAAGGTACGGTCTAAGGCTCTCTTCATCATAGATGTCCAGGTGTAATAATATACTGGAGATGCAAGGACGATAGCGTCTGCATCAAGCATTTCCTTATATATAGCTGTCATGTCATCCTTTTGCACGCAGCTTCCGCCATTCATCTGACAGGCACCACAGCCCATGCAATCGTTTATTTTCTGGTCTTTTAGTTCGAGTTTAGTAACCTCGTGTCCTGCTTCACTTGCACCGCGGGCAAATTCCTCTGTCAGTGCTCCTGTTACTCCATTTTTTCTTCCGCTTCCGTGTAAAATTAATACTCTCATTCTTATGCTCCTACTCTTTCTGGACTTTTTGTAATAATATATTTGCAAACTGGCTCTGGGCTGCGATGGCTGCATCTATTTCCTTATCGGAAAGCATGGCGGCAGCCTCTTCCTCATAGCGCAAAAGCGGTTGTACCAGAGCCTGCGCAAAGACCTGACCGCTTTTGGTGAGTGAGATTACTTTTTCACGTTTATTTTGTGGATTTGTCTGCATTTCAATATAGCCTGTGCTTAACTGCTTCTTGATGATGCTGTTGATTGAAGTCTTGGGTGCATCCATTTTCTGGCACAAATCCCTCTGGGTGATTGTGTCCCCTCCACTTCTAAGCATTTCATAATAAAGCTGCAACTCGTACAGGGTAAGTCCATGTGTGACTGCCCATACTTCGTAGGCATGATTTATTTTCTTGACAGACTCATATATAAGGTCAATTTTTTCACGACTCATAGGCGTATTCCCTTTCAAATATACATAATCTTCATATGCCATAGAAATTTGCTACAGGCTTTTCAGGCATATTTTATACAAATAAAAACGGTACGATTTCGCACCATAAGATAATAGTCCGAAATCGTACCGTTGTCAACAAGAAAAATATTAATATAACCTTATTTCTTTTCTCTGAATATTGTCCTGAAAATAAGTCTGACTAATGGCCCACAATAGAACATCTGATATAACAAAGCCATTGGGAAATTCATAGCCCAGGTCTGCACCCAGGTCCCAAAGCTCTTTGTGTCCTTGAAAAGAATAGTAGCTACAAGGCTCATGATTGGGCACATGATACAGCAGATACATATGGAAATAGCATATGTGATAAACTGAGGTCTGTCATCTGGTCTCATAACTGAAAATGCAAGCTTCTGAGCTATTTTTCCAACTACGAAAAACTCTAGGACAAAGGCAACTGGAACCATGATAGGAAGCTCATGGAGAGCCAGCAAAAATGTCTGTCCTGTGACTCCTCCGGTGTTTAAAGCGACATTGTAGACTACCATCCCGTAAACCATGATTGTAGCCATGATAAGTGTAAAGACAGCGTCCTGAAATTTGTTTTTTGGCATAAAAAATCCTCCTGTGTGATAATGATTTCTAATGTGTTGTTCGTTATCATCCAGAAGGATTGTGCGTTTCCAATTTCAGACCACTATTTAATTGCTGGGTGATTATACCACAATATGAGCGGTTATGTAAGACCCTTTTTTTAAATATTATTTTTTAGTGATTCTTTTGCATCGGATATTTTCTTTTTAGCATCCATTTCTTTAATTTTGGCTTGATAAATATTATTGTATATATCAGCTTTATCATACTCATTATACTCGTAATAATCATAATCAGTGGATAAACCTATGGTTAAGTCATCTGATGTCAATATATTTAATACATCAGAACCATAACTTGAAACAACATCCAAAGATGTTACTGCATTTGAAAATATTTTAATAAATCCAGAACTGTCCGCTTTATCGAATGACAGTTTACTTGCTTCCAGCATTTCAGTATGAGTTGTGACAGACAAATTAAAGTCATAACCACATTTTTTGCAAAGCATTCTTGCAAATTCTCTTTGAGCTCTGCCATTACCTTCTCTAAATGGATGTAATGCATTCAAATCACCATAATTATCTGCAAAAACTCGAATGAAATCCTCATAATTATCCCTGGCAGCATAGCACTGTGAATAATATTTATTAAATACAGATTCGGCATAACTTTGAATACAGGAAGTTATACAAAACAGATTTCCTTTACCTATTTCAACAGTTCTTTCCTTACCTGCCCAATCATATAAATCTTGAAAAATATATTTATGAATAGCTTTGAGATGATTGAAGTCAAAATTGCCTTTTATGGGATTTTCCTGAAGCTCCCTTAAACGAATTGCGGTTAGTTCCTTTTCAGCCTCAAACAAGTCATTGCTATCGGTTATATTGAGCTTATTTTTCAAAACGTCAGAATTAGGATAACAATAAGTACTATCTGGCATATTTGCGAATTACCTCCTGCCTGAGTTCCTCCGATGTTTTTTCTCCATTCGATACTTTTATCAATTCTGCAACAAAAGCATTGCTTAAATGCATATTTTCAATCGCCATCGTTGAAGCTACATTCCTAATATCTCTTGTCTTTTTTGTATTTTCAATCGTCATAAAAAATCACCTCATAAAAAAACTGTTTGTATTAATATTATAACATGATTTCTTTACTATATTGTAGTTATATTTTGTAAATCATTCATAACTGTTCGTACGCATTCTGTAATCTCATATTCTCATCATATAAGACATCATGCATCCGCCTCTGGCTCCAGCCTCCTTAACCATACCCATATTCTCCGGCGTAATCCCCCCAATAGCAAAAACAGGTACTCCGCCATGAGCTTTGCAATAATCTGCAATCTCTCTGACGAAGCCCACTCCTCGACCCTTTAACCCTTTTTTACACTCAGTCTCAAATATAGTACCAAGTACAATCTGTGTTGCTCCATAGTTTATGGCTTCCTGCACATCCCCCAGGCTGTGGCAGGAAACGCTTATATTATTAAAATACCTAAGCTCCTCTGCCTGCTCTCTCATACTGTCTACAGACAGGTGGATATTTGGGCAATCAAGCTTCCTTGCAATATGGCATCTGGAATGTAGAAAACACACCACATCATTGGCACGGCATATCTTTAAGACCTCTATGGCAAGCCTGCCATATTCCTCATCAGACAAATCCTTCTCCCGTAGTATAAGTCCATATGGGTGCAGGGATGTGGCTCTTTTAATCTGCTCTAAATAATCTCCCTTTACCAGCCTGCGGTTTGTAATCACAATTGTGTCATTATACATATATATAATCGTTCAGCACTGGCTGAAGTCCTCCCTGCTCCATGTCATGATACATGCTGTCAAAGGAGCGGTTGTCATTAATTTCAAACTGCTCGTCTCCCACATCTGCATCCTCTTTGCCCTCGTACTTCTCCTCGTGGTCGCCTATTCCGGTAG